>CAJQNR010000037.1 GCA_905479715.1 uncultured Sphingorhabdus sp. | reverse complement strand
TTGCGCTTATAGTAAGACACGCCTCCGGCCACTCCGATATTATCGGTCAGCCGTGTGGAAAAATCGATGTTGCCCTTTGGGGACACATGGTCGGCATAATCATTGTAGCTGCCCTCGATTTTGCCGGTCAGCAGATCCTTCTTGCGGTCAAAGGCGCTGACGGTCTTGATCTCGATCGAAGCGCCAATGGTATCGGCATCCATATCGGGGGTCAGCGACTTCTTGATTTCAATCGATTCAATCAGATCGCTGGAAATCACGTCGAGAGCGACCGATCGGACATCGCTTTCGGGGGAGGGGATGCGGACACCGTTCAGGGACGAGGCGTTGAGATTGGGATCAAGACCGCGCACCGAAACAAAGCGGCCTTCGCCCTGGTCGTTGAGGATATTGATGCCGGCTACCCGGCGGAGGGATTCCGCGACATTCTGGTCGGGAAACTGACCGATGGAATCGCGCGTGATAACCGAAGTTACGCCATCGGCTTCGCGCTTGCGGGACAGCGAACTGGCCTGATTGGCGCTCTGGCCGATGACAAGGATTTCGGTGCCGGAGCCCGTCTGCAACGTGATATTGGCAACGGTGGCCCCGGTATCTGTTACGGTTACGCTGCTTTGTCCGGTGACAGCGCCGACATAACGGGTTTCGAGCGTATATGTGCCGGCCGGGACTTCTGGAAACCTGTAGCTGCCGTCGCGGTCGGTGGTGACAACCCGGTCCAGCTCGACGATGCGGACCTGGGCGGATGGCAATCCTCTGGTTTCGCTCGGGTCGCTGACCACGCCGCTGACCGTGCCGGCCCAGGCCGCGCCAGGCAGGGTCAGCAAAATACCTGCCGATCCTATTAGTAACTCTTTGCGAAACTTAGATATTCTGGCCATGATGCCCTCCGGTAAATCTGATGTACCGGGCCTCTAGGCGCTAATTGTGAAGGGAAATGACCGTTTTGAAGACTCCTGGATGAATCTATGGTGACGGTTTTCTTACAGGCTGCAAAATGGTCAAATCAGGGTGTCGGGTTGAGCGACTGTTCCGGGAATCCCGGTTATCATTTGCCCTGGGCCTTATCGGGGGTTTCGGCCGCATCCGGCCGTGGGGGCTTTTCAAAGCCGTGCAATCCCATCCACCACTGGATGGCAATGATCGCGCCTTTCGCCGGCTGCAGCAGCGAACCCAGCATGATAAGGCCCAGCACGATGATGATCGCGAGATTGGTCCACATGGAGAAATCGGTCTCGCTGATCATGTAGATGATGATCGGTGCCAGGATATGGCCGGTGACGATGATCGCGACATAGGCAGGGAAATCATCCGCCTGTTGCGCGGTCCAGTCCTGACCACAGACCGGGCAGCGCGCAACTGGTTTGAGCAGTTTGGGAAACATCTGGCCTTTGCCGCAGCTCGGGCAATGACCGCGCATGCCGCGAACGGCCGCCTGAAATGCGGTCTTCGGCAAGTCTGGGGTGATATATCCATCGTCTTTGGCCGGGATATCCAACGCTGCCTTATCCTCGCCGGGCATGCCGTCGACAATTCTGTCCAGTAATGTTTCAAATCCGGCCATCAATTCTATCCTGTCCAATTGTCATTGGAAATATGGGCTGGCCTTGTGCCTGCCGCTTGCATTTGACAGTCGCGGGACGTCCTGTCCGCGACCGTGATGGCGATGATTGTACCGGTCAAAGCGCGGATATCATCACCAATGTGAATGTCACCATGTTTGTTTGCTTGTCGGGATCGCTGATTCCGAGTCACCGTCAACGATGAAAGGCTACTATACAGACTCAGAATAAATTGTTAATACTGATATTTGATGTTTAATATATGATAATGGATAGATAAATGATCACGTCTCAGCAAATGCGGGCATCGCGGGCCTTATTGGGCCTCGATCAGCGGCAACTGGCAGAGCTCGCCGGGCTTTCTCTGCCGACGATTCAGCGGATGGAAGCATCGGACGGACAGGTGCGCGGTGTTGTCGATACGCTGGTCAAGGTGATCGGTGCGCTTGAGAATAGCGGGATCGAACTGATTGGCGAAAATGCATCCAGCATCGGTATCGGTCGCGGCGTGCGTTTGCGCGAAACGGCGGATGGCGAGGGGGCCAATGCGGTCGGCTCGATATTGTTCGACAAGATAAAATCTGACGTGGAAGCGGAGTAACAATCGGTCCGATGAGCAATTTTACCCCCAAGATCTTCACTACCATGCGTGAAGGCTATGACTTCAACCTGTTTAAAACCGACTCACTCGCCGGGCTGACCGTTGCCATTGTAGCGCTGCCGCTCTCGATGGCGCTGGCCATTGCCAGCGGGGCGTCGCCCGACAAGGGGCTGATCACCGCCGTCATTGCCGGATTTCTGATCTCGTTCTTTGGCGGCTCCCGCGTGCAGGTCGGCGGTCCCACCGGCGCCTTTGTCGTTGTTGTGTTCAATGTCATTGCCCAGCACGGCTATGATGGCCTGTTGATCGCCACGTTCATGGCCGGGCTGATCCTGATTGCGGCGGGGGCGTTCAAGATCGGGCGTCTGATCAAGTTCATCCCGCATCCGGTGGTGACGGGGTTCACCGCCGGGATTGCGGTGATCATCGCCTCGAGTCAGGTGAAAGATTTTCTTGGCCTTTCGCTCGACAATGTTCCCGCCGACTTTCTGCCCAAATGGCAGGCTTATTTCGGGGCGATGACCTCGGTGCATCTTGCGACCCTGCTCGTCGGACTCGGCGCTCTTGCCGTGATTGTCGTGCTCAGAAAATTCGCGCCGAAACTGCCCGGTTTTCTGATTGCCCTGGTACTGGCTGCCGTGGTGGTCGCGTTGCTCAAGCTTCCGGTCGATACGATCGGGACACGGTTTCCCGATATGCCGACATCGATTCCGATGCCGTCGCTGCCGGATGTGTCCTGGGCGAGGATCGGCGAACTCTTGCCGTCGGCATTTACGATCGCCTTTCTGGCAGGGATTGAGGCGCTGCTTTCCGCAGTCGTCGCGGACGGCATGACCGGCACCCGCCATCGCTCCAATCAGGAACTGATCGGTCAGGGCGTTGCCAATCTCGGCTCGGTCATGTTCGGCGGCTTGCCTGCGACCGGAGCGATCGCGCGGACCGCGACCAATATCAAGGCCGGCGCCAAAACGCCGGTGGCCGGGATGATGCACGCACTGTTCATTCTGGCCTTCGTCCTGTTTGGCAGCAGTCTGATGGCCTATGTGCCGATGGCGGCGCTGGCGGCCATCCTGTTTGTCGTCGCCTGGGGCATGGGGGAGATCGACCGGTTCATTGCCCTGCTGCGCATGCCCAATAGTGACCGTGCGGTCCTGTTGCTGACTTTTGGCTTGACGATTTTGGTCGACTTGACGGTTGCGATTGGCGTCGGGGTTACATTGGCGTCGCTGCTGTTCATGGCGCGGATGAGCGAGACGGTGCAGCTGGAAAACGGCAATTCACTGGGTCATGACGGTGACTATGATGTTGACGACCTGACCCAGCGCGATGACCTTCCCAAAGGCGTCGAAGTGTTCCGGATCAACGGCCCGGTGTTTTTCGGGGTGGCGGGTGAATTGCTGGACGCGATGCGCAAGATCGGCCGCACGCCAAAGGTCATCATCCTGCGCATGCGGCTGGTGCCGATGCTGGATGCCAGCGGGGTGACGATGATCGAGGAATTTATCGAACAGGCAAGATTGTCTGGTGCCAAGATCATCCTGTCCGGCGTCCAGCCGCAGCCGCAGAAAATGCTGGCGCGTATCGGCTTGTCCGACGACCAGCCGGGGATATATTTTGAAACCGATTATGCCGCCGCGCTCCAGCTTGCCGAACAATTGACAAGCATAACGGTGCATTAGCGCGATCTGGTGCGGCGGATGAAGACGGCCTTCCCGATAGCGCTCGGCGGTGGAGCGGTGATTTGTCCGGCCATTGCAAATCGGAAAAACACTTGTCGCCCCGCTCCGCTTCTGCCATCGAACCCTCCTATTGATGTTGATCATCCGTAACCGAGGCAATATCGCTTTACCCATGCACGCCTATGCCAATCCCACCCGCTTCCTGTCACTTGCCAGGCCGCTGACGCCATTTCTGCTATTCGGTGGCATCGCCATGGTGCTGGTCGCATGCGCCTGGGGTCTGCTGGCGACACCGGCCGAGCGATTGCAGGGCGATACGGTAAAGATCATCTTTGTCCATGTGCCAATGGCCTGGCTTGGCATGGCGGGATGGACCGGCATTGCGATTGCCAGTCTATCCGAATTGATCTGGCGTCATCCGCTGGCCTCCCACGCAGCGCGCGCGATTGCGGTACCCGGCGCGTTATTTTCCCTGTTATGCCTGGTCACGGGATCGGTCTGGGGCCGTCCGGCATGGGGCACATGGTGGGTCTGGGATGGCCGTCTGACCTCGATGCTGGTGCTGTTCTTTCTCTATCTCGCCTATATCGTGCTCGCCAACGAGACCCGGAAAACCAGCGGCCAGAGCAGAATCGCCGCAATTTTCGGGGTCATCGGCATCATCAATCTGCCGATCATTCGCTTTTCGGTCGAATGGTGGGAGACACAGCATCAGGGCACGAGCATCAGCCTCATGGGGAAATCCACCATCGACGCGGTCTATTTATGGCCTCTATTGATTTCGGCGATAGGTTTCTCTCTGTTATTTGGCGCGATTGTGCTTATGCGGATGCGCGCCAGCCTGGCGCAAACCAAAGTCGATGCCCGGCTGAAAAGGATGGCCGCCGAATGAATCATGGACCTTTTGTCTTCGCCGCTTATGCCATAGTGCTGATTGGCACGGCAGCGGTTGTCGTAAACAGCTTTGTCACGATGCGCAGGGCGGAACGCAAGGCGGATCAGTTGAGCAAGCGGCGATGAAAGCAAAACACCAAAGATTGACACTGGCTTTGCTGGCGCTGGTTGCGCTGGTTGGTGCCGGTTTGCTCGGGGCCTATGCGCTGCAGGATCAGGCCAGCTATTTCTATACGCCGTCCGATATTGTCGAGAAAAAGCCGGAAGCGGGTACGGCGATCCGGCTTGGCGGCATGGTCGAGGAAGGCTCGATTGAGCGTTCGGCTGATGGCGTGACGGTGCATTTTATCGTGCAGGACGGAACCGCGCGGCAAAAAGTGACCTATACCGGCATTACTCCCGATCTGTTTGTCGAGGGCTCCGGCGTGGTTGCCGATGGCCGGCTCGATGGCCAGGGCCTGTTTGTCGCAGAGACATTACTCGCCAAACATGATGAAAATTATATCCCGCGTGAACTGGAAGGCATTGATATGACATCCAGTGAACACAAGACGGAGACGCTGGTCCAATGATCGCCGAAACGGGTCTGATCGCGCTATGGCTCGCCGCTGCGCTGGCACTCCTGCAATTTGCCCTAGGCGCGATTGGTTTGCGCGCTGGACGGCAGGAATATTTTGCAGCCATTCGGTCGGTAACGGTTGCGCAGGGCGTGTTTGTTACCTTGTCATTCCTGCTCCTGATCTGGCTGTTTCTGCGTTCCGATATGTCGGTCCGGCTGGTCGTGATGAACAGCGCTTCGGTAAAGCCCTTCATTTACAAATTTTCCGGAACCTGGGGCAATCACGAAGGATCGATGCTGCTCTGGGTCACGGTCATGGGCCTCGCCGGTGCCTTTATCGCAATGTTCGAGCGTTCGCTGAAACAAAAAACCTTGGTGGCGACGCTGGCGGCGCAGGCTTTTATCAGCCTAGGTTTTTATGCTTTCCTGCTGATTTCCTCCAATCCGTTCGAGCGGATGTTTCCGGTGCCGGCGGACGGGCAGGGGCTCAATCCGCTGCTGCAGGATCCCGGTCTCGCCTTTCATCCGCCGACTCTTTATTTCGGCTATGTTGGGCTTTCGGTCGCCTTTTCCTTCGCCGTTGGAGCGATGATCACTCGCGATGTCGGCGCGGCGTTTGCCAAAGCGATGCGGCCATGGGTGCTGGGCGCCTGGATATTCCTGACGCTCGGCATTACGGCGGGCAGCTATTGGGCCTATTACGAACTGGGCTGGGGCGGCTGGTGGTTCTGGGACCCGGTTGAAAATGCGGCGCTCATGCCCTGGCTGGCGGCGACAGCGCTGCTACACTCGGTCACCGTTCTGGCGACACGGGATGGATTGCGCGCATGGACACTGATGCTCGCCGTGGTCGCTTTCTCTATGTCGATGATCGGGACATTCCTGGTTCGTTCCGGCATCCTGACCAGCGTTCATGCCTTCGCCGTCGATCCCGAACGAGGCAGTTTCATTCTGGCTTTGCTCGCTATTTATATCGGCGGCGCCATGGCTCTGTTCGCGCTCCGCGTCGGCACCGTGAAGGAAGGTTCGCGGTTCGAACTGGTCAGCCGGGAAGGCGCGCTGGTTGCCAATAATCTTCTGCTCTCGGTCATCCTCGGGCTGGTGTTCATCGGCACGCTTTATCCGTTGCTGGTCGAAGCGGTAACCGGGGAGAAGCTCTCGGTCGGCCCACCCTATTTCAATCTGGCGACCGGTCCGCTGGCATTGATGCTGGTCGCGGTAATGGCGGCTGGCCCGCTGCTGCGCTGGCGACGCGACAATCCGAAGGCTTTGTTGAACCGCATTTCGATACCGATCCTGATTACCGCCGCCGCGCTCTTTGCGCTGGCATTGTTCACCACCGGCATGTCGGTTCTCGCGCTGCTCGGCCTCGCGCTGGCCATTGGTGTCGGCGTTGCCAGTTTCGCACCATTGTGGAAACGCAATCTGCGGCGGACACCGCTGCACACCTACGGTATGGTTATCGCCCATTTCGGGATCGCCGTGGCGCTGGCCGGGATGGCTTGCGAAAGCAGCTTTACCGAAGAAAAGCTGGTTGCGGCCAAGCCGGGTGATGAGATTGCGGTGAACGACTGGACATTGAAATTTGACGCGATCGAGCCGGTGGCAGGTCCCAATTGGACCGCACTGGAAGCCCGGATAACCGCGCAATATGGCGATGGTGCCCTGCATCAAATTAATCCGCAGAATCGTATGTTTCCTGCAGCCCAGACGCAAACCAGTGAAGCCGCCTTGCTGACCCGCTGGAACGGGCAGCTTTACGTTGTGCTCGGAGACGGCGACAGCCAAGGCCGCTGGCAGGTACGGGTCTGGTGGAAGCCATTTGTGACATGGATCTGGTACGGTGGAATATTGGTCGCGCTGGGCGGATTTCTCGCCATGATCGGCCGGTTGCGGCGTAGCTACAAGCAGCGCAAGCAGCGGGAATATGCCGAGGCGATAGTATGAACCGCTGGCTGCTCTGGTTGCCACTCGTGCTGTTCGGCCTGTTCTTCGCCGCGGTCGCGACCGGTCTGATAATGCCGAAGGACAATATCATCGAGAGCAAGATGGTGGGCAAGCCGATGCCGGACTTTTCCTTGCCAGCAGCGATCGAGCAGCGGCCGGCCTTGAGCAGTGCCGACCTTGTTAAAGGCAAGCCGACCTTGCTCAACATCTTTGCCAGTTGGTGCCTGCCCTGCATTGCAGAGGCCCCGCAATTGCTCGAGTTGCAGCGCGCCGGCGTCGAAATAAACGCAATTGCCAGCCGCGACACACCGGAAGATATTGCCAATTTTCTCAATCGCTGGGGCAATCCCTATGCGCGGATTGGTAGCGACACGACAAGCAGGGTTCAGCTGGAACTGGGATCATCCGGTGTGCCGGAGACATTTGTCATCGATGGCAAGGGTATTATCGTCTATCAGCATATCGGTGATATCCGCGCAGAAGATGTCCCCAAGATTCTGAAATTGCTGGAGGACGCGAAATGAAGCGCTTCCTTGCCTTGCTGTTGATGTGGGTTGCGGCCCCGACTGCCGCGCAAACCGGTCTGCCGCCCGCGCCTTATGCGGACCGGCAGTTGGCTGACCCGCAACAGGAAGCCGCTGCGCGTGACCTGATGGATGAATTGCGCTGTCTGAAATGCCAGAGCCAGTCGATTGCCGACAGCAATGCGCCGATGGCCGGCGATATGCGCAGTCAGGTCCGGGAAAGAATTGCCGCTGGTGAAACGCCCGAAGAGGTCAGAAGCTGGCTGATCGAACGCTATGGCAATTGGGTCTCCTATAATCCGCCGATAGCGTCGGCCGTTACCTGGCCGCTGTGGATCGCACCGATCCTGCTGTTGTTCGCCGCATTGTGGCTGGCACGCGGGCGTTTTGGCAAAACAAGGGATGATGAATGATGGGCTGGATCATACTTTTCCTTTTGGTGCTGATTTGTGCGGCCGGTCTGATCTGGCTCGGCAAATTGCCCCGCAACACTTATGAAATTACCGCCGCTGCCCTGTTGATCGGCGTTGCCGGCTACGCCTGGCAAGGGCATCCCGGCATGGCGGGCGTGTCGGTCGTCCCGATCGAAAAGCCCAATAGTTTTGACGATGATATGGTCGATGCGCGCAACGATCTGGGCGAGCGTTTCGGCACCGCGCAGGAATGGCTGATCTTTTCCGACTCGCTTAATCGGGCCGGAAAACACGGAGCAGCGGCCAATTATTTGCGCAACGGGGTGAAAGAGCATCCCGATGATCCCGATCTCTGGGTCGGACTCGGCAATGCTCTGGTCGTCCACGCTGGCGGGGTGATTACACCCGCCGCGCAATTTGCCTTCCAGAAAGCTGCCGACCTGTCCCCCGAACATCCCGGCCCGCCGTTTTTTCTCGGCCTGGCTTATGCCCAGTCGGGCAAAATCGATCAGGCCCGGGCGATCTGGACCGAATTGCTCGCCAGAAGCAGCGCGGATGCGCCGTGGCGGGAAGATCTCGAGTCGCGGCTTGCGGCCATGGAAAAGATACAACCATCTCTCCCGGTTGAGCCAGAGACTCCGGAGGGGCAGTAAAAAGCTTGTGTTATGAATGAGTTGACTTTCGCAGCCCGTCGGTTTGTTGCGCTGGTCAAAAGCCGGTGCTAAGCGCTCCCGCTTGCTGAAACGAATGTCAGTAAATGACTGTAATGTCCAAATTGATCGGGGTATCCCTTAGCGGCTAACCAATGTCCGTAGAATCATCCGAAAGCGCAGGCGCGCAGGGCAGCACGGTGCAAACCCATGGCTCGCCCCAGCGCAATACAGCCATTGCCAAACTGGCCGCGGGCGCGATCGGAATCGTGTTCGGCGATATTGGTACGAGTCCGCTCTACGCGTTCCGCGAAACATTCATCGGGGCGCATCCGCTGGAACTGGACCATATCCATGTTCTCGGCGTGGTCAGCCTGATCTTCTGGTCGATGACGCTGGTCGTGACAATTCAATATGTCAGCATCACCATGCGCGCGGATAACAAGGGGCAGGGCGGCAGTCTCGCCCTTGTTGCGCTGATCTCCGGGGTGATGCGACGATCAAAATATGGCTGGCTGGCGATATTGCTCGGCGTCTTTGCAACAGCGCTTTTCTATGGCGACAGCATGATCACGCCGGCGATCTCGGTTCTGTCCGCAGTCGAAGGACTGACCGTTGTCCAGCCTGGCCTGGGGCATCTGGTCATTCCGATTGCCCTGACCCTGCTGGTCTTTCTGTTCCTGCTCCAGTCGCGCGGTACCGCCAAAATAGGAGCGCTGTTCGCGCCCGTGATGTTCGTCTATTTTGCCACAATCGGGACGCTGGGCATCATCCAGATCATCGAGCATCCGACAATTCTTTTTGCCTTCAACCCCTGGTATGCGGTGCAGTTTTTCCTGACCGACGGGGTAAAGGCATTTTTGGCACTCGGGTCTGTCGTGCTGGCGGTCACCGGTTCCGAAGCCCTGTTTGCCGATATGGGCCATTTTGGCAAAAAGCCGATGCGGATTGCCTGGTACGGTTTTGTCATGCCGGCCTTGCTATGCAACTATTTCGGTCAGGGCGCGATGATCCTTTCGCTCGATGCCGCCGGAGCCGCGGCCGCGATTGAAAGCCCGTTCTTCATCATGGCGCCGGAAATGCTGCGCCTGCCGCTCGTCATATTGGCGACGATGGCGACCTTCATTGCCAGCCAGGCGGTAATCTCCGGGTCTTTCTCGGTAACCCACCAGGCGATCCAGCTGGGCTTCATTCCGCGCCTGACGATCAAGCACACCAGTGCTTCGGAAGCCGGGCAAATCTATATTCCCTTTATCAACTGGGCGATCATGATTGCGGTGATCCTGCTGGTGCTGACCTTCCAGAGTTCGAGCAATCTTGCCTCTGCCTACGGGATTGCGGTTACCGGCGCGATGTTCATCGATACTTGCCTGCTGGCGATCGTGATGGTGGTATTGTGGAAATGGAAATTGTGGATCACCATTCCGCTGCTGGCCATTTTCTTCATTGTCGACGGTGCCTATTTTGCGGCGAACCTCACCAAGGTTCCCGATGGCGGCTGGTTCCCGCTGGCGGTTGGCGGCGTCGCTTTCATCATCCTGACGACATGGGCCAAAGGGCGCCAGATCATGCGGAAAAACATGGCGGAAGCGGCCATGCCGATCGAGATATTCACCAAATCCGCTGCCAACAGCGCCACTCGGGTTCCCGGAACGGCCATTTTCATGGCGTCCTCGTCCGCCGGCGTGCCATCGGCGCTGCTGCACAATATCAAACATAACAAGGTGATCCACGAACGGGTGGTCATCCTCACCGTCAACATCAACGATGTTCCGACCGTCGATGCCGACAAGCGCTGCGAAGTGAAGGATCTGGGCAACGGTTTCTACCGGCTGATTCTCCATTTTGGTTTCATGCAGGAAACCGATGTGCCCGAGGCTCTGAAAGCGGTGAAGGGCTGCGGTATGGAATTCGACATGATGACCACAAGCTTCTTCCTGTCGCGGCAAACATTGCTGCCGTCGAAAAAACCGGAGATGATGATCTGGCGGGAGAAGCTCTTTTCCTGGCTGCTGCGCAACGCGGCGACAGCGATGGAGTTTTTCAAGCTTCCCACCAACCGGGTGGTGGAACTGGGCAGCCAGATGGAAATTTGACGGCGTTGCCAACCGGCCGTCAACCGGCTTTTCGCCGGGTCAAATATTTGGTGGCCTATCCGGGCGCTGTCTACTAAATAGCGGCCATCCGATTCTCGCTACAGGAATTGCCCATGCGCATTGCCATTGCCTCCGATCATGCCGCCATTGATATGAAAGCCGCTCTGGTAGACTGGCTGAATGAGGCAGGCCACGATGTCGTGGATCTCGGTCCGATGACCACCGACAGCGTCGATTATCCCGATTATGGTTACAAGCTGGCCGCCGAAGTGGCGTCGGGCCGGGCCGAACGGGGCGTAGCGCTTTGCGGTTCAGGCCTCGGCATTTCAATGGCGGTCAATCGCAACCCCGCCTGCCGCTGTGCTCTGGTTTCCGAGGGGCTGTCGGCGAGACTGTCCCGCGAACATAATGACGCGAATGTCATCGCCATGGGCGCACGGCTGGTCGGCATCGAAATCGCCAAAGACTGCCTCGACATTTTTCTGAAAACCCAATTTGGTGGCGATCGGCATCAGCGCCGTGTCGACAAATTGTCCGCACCACAAGCCCAAGGAGTAAGCGCATGAGCAACGTCGCAGATATACAGGATATCAGGCAGACCGGTTTCTTCGATTTTTCGGTCGAGGAAAGTGATCCTGCGGTTGCCGGCGCCATCAATGCGGAATTGTCGCGCCAGCAGAACCAGATCGAACTGATCGCTTCGGAAAACATCGTTTCGAAGGCAGTGCTGCAGGCGCAGGGCTCGGTCTTCACCAACAAATATGCCGAAGGCTATCCGGGGCGCCGCTATTATCAGGGCTGTGCGCCGTCGGATGATGTCGAGACGCTGGCAATCGAACGCGCCAAGCAGCTTTTCGACTGCGGTTTTGCCAATGTCCAGCCGCATTCCGGAGCGCAGGCCAATGGTGCGGTTATGCTGGCGCTGGTCAAGCCGGGCGATACGATCCTCGGCATGTCACTCGATGCGGGCGGCCATTTGACACATGGTGCGAAGCCGGCCCAGTCGGGCAAATGGTTCAACGCGATCCAATATGGCGTGAATGATGA
>CAJQNR010000036.1 GCA_905479715.1 uncultured Sphingorhabdus sp. | reverse complement strand
GTTCAGGGCTTTCCGGTTAAAGTCGCCGGAAGGCTTTCTGATTTCGAGAAATTCTTCGATTTCGGGATGGTTGACATCGAGATAGCAGGCGGCCGAACCACGGCGCAAGGAACCCTGCGAAATGGCCAGGGTCAGGCTGTCCATCACGCGGACGAACGGGATGATGCCCGATGTCTTGCCGTTGAGGCCAACCGGCTCGCCGATACCGCGAACGCTGCCCCAATAGGTGCCGATGCCGCCGCCGCGCGAGGCGAGCCAGACATTTTCGTTCCAGGTGTTGACGATGCCGCCGAGACTGTCGTCGACGCTGTTGAGATAGCAGCTGATCGGCAGGCCGCGACCGGTACCGCCATTGGACAGCACGGGCGTCGCCGGCATGAACCAGAGTTTTGAAATCGCGTCATAGAGCCGCTGGGCATGATCCTGGTCATCGGCATAGGCATCGGCAACCCGGGCAAACAGATCCTGATAGGATTCACCGGGCAGCAGATAGCGGTCCTTCAGCGTTTCCTTGCCAAAATCGGTAAGCAGATCGTCGCGGCTTTCATCCTGCGTGATCTTGAAGCGGCGCTTTTCCACACTGCGGCTGTCGCGCTCGGCCTTCAGTTCCTTTTCGTCATTGGCCTTGGCCGACGCCGCCTCTGCAGCAGCCTTCCGGCTTACCTCCGGCTCGCTTGTCGGCTTTGTGTTTTCGGCTTTGCTTTTTGGCGTGTCCAATACTTCCGCGCTCATTTCACTCTCACTCACATCTGTTCCCGTCACATTCTCATTGTCGCGGTTGTCTCTAAAATCCATCAAAGCCCCCTATAATCACACTAGTAGTCCAACGATCACAACGACCTATGGACCATTCATCCACCGGGACTTCTTGCGGGCGTTTGTTCCTGTCTTGTTCGGCTCGAATCGAAGCCTTTATCCTAACAGTTTTGCCACCCGGGCGGGCATTTATTTTCCTGCCCACAATCCCAAATAATCCGTTGCATTTGGCACAAGGGGAGCCGCACACCGAGTCGGTGTTCACGACGCCTGCTACTATAAGTTGGTGTGACCCCTTGCCCTAACCACAACCTATAGTGGCTGAAACGAGATTTTATGCAAGGGGGTAAATGACATATTAACGACTCCGTTCGTCGCATAAATGAATCGCTTCGTCGAACGCCGATTCATGCTGCAGTGCAGCGACGCGTGGACCTTCTAGGTCTGCCGCAAAGCGCAAGAGTCGATGGTAAATTTTACATTAAAATTATCCACAATCCATGCACAGGCGGTCATGACATATTTGTGACACCAGATATGGTAGTTCCTTAATTGCCTCCACAAATTATTGGGGTTAGCTGATGTCCTCCCCTCACAGATCGGATCGACAATAATATGGACCTGAAACTGGAAAACAAATCTGTACTGGTGACCGCTGGCAGCAAGGGCATTGGCCTTGCCACCGCCCGCGGCTTTTATGCAGCGGGCGCACGCGTCGCAATTTGCGGACGCTCCCAGGACAATCTCGACGCGGCGACGGCGCTCATGCCGGACTGTCTTGCCATCGCCGGCGATGTGTCGAATGCGGATGACATCCACCGGATCGTCACTGCGGCCGCCGACAGGTTCGACGGCATCGATATATTGGTGAACAACGCCGGCGGGCCACCGCCCGGCCTGTTTGTCGATCTCGACGACGCGGACTGGGCGAAGGCGGTGGAACTAACCTTGATGTCGGTCATCCGCGCGACCCGTCTGGTACTGCCCCATATGCAGGCGCAAAAATGGGGACGGATTGTCAACATATCCTCGACCGGCGTGAAACAGCCCGTCCCTGGCCTTACTCTCTCCAACAGCATCCGCATGGCCGTGCTCGGCTGGGCCAAGACGCTCGCCAATCAGGTCGGTCCGGACAATATATTGGTGAACACCGTTTGCCCCGGCTTTACCAACACCGATCGCATCACACAGATTTTCGAATCGCAATCGGCGGCATCCGGAAAATCCGTTGATGAAATTTCAAACGGCCTCGCCGCACAAATCCCGCTTCGACGGATTGGTCAGCCGGAAGAAATTGCCAATCTTGCGGTATTTCTCGGTTCGGAAGCCGCGAGCTATATCACAGGCACGGCGATACAGGTGGATGGCGGATCGGTTCAAAGCCCTGGCTAGTGCCGGAGCTACAGACCCCTCGAATCACAACAACCGATGCTGAGCGGCCTCCGCCTAGCCATTGTCGCCCTCTCGCCGAAGACGGTCGGGGTCAGAGACCAGCCAGAGTCGGCGAGGACCGCTAGCGCTGTTCGCGGTCAACCAGTAGCTCGGTAGCCGGCTTGCGCCGGAGCGCCACGATCAGCACGCCGCCGATGGCTAGCGTCGCTCCCACGCCCATTCGCAAATCGAAAGCATCATTGGTGATCAGAACGCCGAGAGCGATCGTCGCGAGCGGCGTCATCAGCGTGAGCGGAGCGAGCAGATTGGCCTCATAATTGCGGATCAGGTGATAATAAGCAGAATGCGCCCCGACCGAAACCACCAGCGCCGTAAACAGGACCGCAGCGGCCAGCGGCCATCCGACAGCCACAGCGGCCTCCCATTGCCCCTGCTCGAAAAGCAGCGAGGCGATAGGCAGAGTAATGACGGACACCAGCCCCACCCAGGCCTGAAAGCGGAACGGGGAGACATCCTGAACCCGCTTCATCAGCACTGCACCAGCAGAACCCGCAAAGGCGGCAGCGGCGACGAACCAGAGCCCGGTTGAGAGCGAGAGTCCTTCAGGACGCCAGACCACGAACAACACGCCGAGCAAGGTCAGACCGATACCAATGCCGCGACGCCAGTGAATGCGCTCCCCGAGCATCAGCACCGACAGCAGGATCGTAAAGGGAACCCCGAGTTGCAATATGATCGCGGCAGACGATGGTGAGGTTGTCTGCAGACCGATGAACAGCAGCGCAAAATTGCCGCCGCCCATCAGCAAGCCGATCAAGACGATGCGCCACGCCGGGCGGGGCATCGGTAGAAGCCAGGGCAGCATCACAAGCGTCACCAAGGCAAAACGGAGAGCCGCATAAAAAATCGGCGGCACGGCCAGGTCATCAACGACGATCTTGCTCACTACATTGTTGGAAGCCCAGATCAGACAAACCAGGACGAGCAGTAGAAAATCGCGCACGCGCATAGAATCAGTTCCCTGTCGGGTCGTCGATACTTCCCGCTTCGTTGCTCGTATCGCGTCATCGCGTCGTTCACAATCGCAGCATGGAATATGGGTGCCAATTGGATATTACAACCTCTTGTGTTCGCACGCGATATGTCGCTAGATCCCAAACGCGCTATGGAACCGACAATATCCATCAAAAGAGCCGCAAATATGCTAATCGATGTTGCATCACAAAAACTTGCCCGTCCCGACCATTTCGGCCAATAGGCATGCCCATCGACCCTTGTCAGTTTTTCGGAGCCAATATGACCACCACCATCAAGACCGCCGACCTCATTGAAAGCGTCGCTGATGCACTGCAATTTATCTCTTATTATCATCCGATGGATTATATCCGGGCGCTCGGCAAAGCCTATGACGCGGAAAAATCACCCGCTGCCAAGGATGCTATTGCGCAGATTCTGACCAATTCGAAAATGTGCGCGGAAGGACACCGGCCGATTTGCCAGGACACCGGCATCGTCAATGTCTTCGTCAAATGGGGCATGGATTGCCGGCTGGATGACACGTCACAATCGATGCAGGAAATTGTCGATGAAGGCGTACGCCGCGCCTATCTCCATCCGGAGAACAAGCTGCGCGCCTCAATCCTGGCTGATCCCGCCTTCACCCGTCGCAACACCAAGGACAATACGCCGAGCGTGCTGCATGTCGAAATGGTCCCCGGCGACAAAGTCTCTGTCGATGTGGCGGCCAAGGGCGGCGGATCGGAGAATAAGTCAAAATTCAAGATGATGAACCCGAGCGACAATATCGTCGACTGGGTGCTGGAAATGATCCCGCAGATGGGCGCGGGCTGGTGTCCTCCCGGGATGCTCGGCATCGGCATTGGCGGCACTGCGGAACGCGCCGTCTTGCTCGCCAAGCAGAGCTTGATGGACCCTATTGATATGGGTCAGCTGAAAGAGCGCGGACCGCGCAATGATATCGAAGAGCTGCGCATCGAGATTTTCGACAAGGTCAATGCGCTCGGCATTGGCGCGCAGGGACTGGGCGGACTGTCGACCATATTGGACGTCAAGATCAACGACTGGCCGTGCCATGCCGCGGGCAAGCCGGTCGCGATGATCCCCAATTGCGCCGCCACCCGCCATGCGCATTTCACGCTGGATGGCAGCGGCCCGGCCTATCTCGAAGCGCCGAAGCTGGACGAATGGCCGGACGTCAACTGGACGCCGTCATCGGAAGCCAAGCGCGTCCATCTCGATCAGCTGGACGCCGCCGAAGTCGCGACATGGAAACATGGTGACCGGCTGCTGCTCAACGGCAAGATGCTGACCGGTCGCGATGCCGCGCACAAGCGGATCAAGGACATGCTCGACAAGGGTGAGGAGCTGCCGGTCGATTTTAGGGGACGTGCGATCTATTATGTCGGCCCCGTCGATCCGGTGATTGGCGAAGTCGTTGGCCCCGCAGGACCGACAACGGCGACGCGGATGGACAAATTCACCGACACCATGCTCGAACTTGGTTTGCTGGCGATGATCGGCAAGGCGGAACGCGGACAGGGCGCGGTCACGGAAATTGCCAAGC
>CAJQNR010000035.1 GCA_905479715.1 uncultured Sphingorhabdus sp. | reverse complement strand
CGGTCTGGCGGCGGCCCTGGCCGATGATGGCCTGATGATCATGTCGACCCCCAATCGCACCGCATTGTCGAAACTGTTGCTGGTCGATCTGGCCGAGCGGACCGGACAGATACCGCGCGGAACCCATCACCATGACCAGTTCATCACCCCGGACGAGCTGGAGAAGCTGCTCAACGCTGCCGGTCTCGAGGTCATCGATACCACCGGCCTTTCCTACAGTCCGGCCAAAGGCTTTTCCCTGTCCGACAATCTCGCACTCAATTATCTGATGACCATTGTGAAGATTCCATGACCACCGTCCGGCCCTATGCGATTGGCGACAAGAACGCCTGTCTTGCGTTGTTTGACAGCAATGTTCCGGATTTTTTCGACCCGACAGAGCGGCACTTGTTTGTCGATTTTCTTGACCAGCCGGCCGGCCCCTTTTTCTGCATCGAGCAGGATGGCCAGATCGTCGGTTGTGGCGGCTTCGCCAGAGCAGCGCGGGGGCAGGCGCTTTTCACCTGGGGCATGGTCAATCAGGCGCGTCACGGTGATGGTCTCGGACGATTGTTGACCGAGCATCGGCTGCAGGAAATCGTCAGAGCCGGCGACTATACGGAGGCAGAACTGTCGACGACGCCCCGGGTCGCGACCTTTTTCGAAAAATTCGGATTTGTCGAAACCGGTCGTGAAAAAGACGGATTTGCACCGGGCATGGACAAGGTGCTGATGATCAAGCCGCTTTAGCGGTTGTTGCATCGAGGCCCCGGATCAAACCCGGGGTGCGTCAGAAATCGACCTTTTCATAATGCGGCGGCGGTGCGATCACTTCCATTCGTTCGGACAGCAAGGGCCGGAAGGATGGCCGCGATTTGAACATCGCGTACCACGCCTTGGTCTGTTCATGTCCGGCCCAGTCAATCGCGCCAAGATAGTCTGCGACGGAAATCTGTGCGGCGGCGGCGAGATCGGCGAGGCTCATCGTGGCACCGGCCAGCCAGCTGCGGTGATCGATCAGATAGTCGACATAGTCGAGATGCGAATTCGCCCGGCGCATCGCTTCGCGCAAAATCTTGGCATCGGGCGGTTCGCGCCGGACCAGTCTCTTGTGCATCCGTTCGTGCATCATCGGCGCGGTCACATCACCGAAAAATTGCTCGTCAAACCAGGCAACCAGACGCCGGATTTCGGCCCGGTTAATAGCCGTGCCGTTGATCATCGGGACTTTCTCGACCGTTTCCTCAATATATTCGCAAATTGCCACGCTATCGACGAGTTGAATATCGCGCTCGCAATGTTTCATGACTGGCGTTCGGCCGGTCGGATTCATTGCCAGAAATTCGTCGCGCTGATCCCATGGCGATTCGCGGACAAGCTCATAGCCAACCGACTTCTCGCCCAGCAGCAAGCGGACTTTGCGGGAAAACGGACATAGGGGGAATTGGTACAACTGCCACATGGGATCGTGTTAGTCGCGAACCGGGGTTTGTGGAAGAGCTTTGATGCCGGATATCGACATTGTCCGGTGGTCGGGTGCGAGCAGCATTATTCCGTCCTGTCCATGCGTCGTTTCATCCGGTCACCGATGGCCTGCACCTGCGAAAGCAGCGCACCGAATTCCGCGGCCATGACGCCAGCCATCGCGCCGCATGGGCGATCCTCCATCGAATGATAGTCGATTGTTTCTGGATAGGCTGAGCCGACCTGGTCCATGCTGCACCGGTGGACGTCGCCAGGTAAACAATTGTAACGGCGGCGAAGTCTAGTCCGGCTGATAGACCGCCAGACGGTTGCCAGCCGGATCAAGACATTCGAATCGCTGTCCGCCGGGATAGGCGAAAATCTCTTTGACGATTTCGCCATTGGCCGCTTTGACCTGCGCAAGCGAAGCTTCAAGATCGTCGCTCTCGAGCGTCGGCATCGGGGCAACCGGTTCCGCTCCTGCGGCAATGCCGATCTGCACCGGTCCGCCTTCGACCGCGGCATAGTCCGGACCGTAATCGGTGAAGGCAAAGCCGAAGGCTTGTTCGTAAAAGGCCTTGCTCACGGGCAGGTCGCTGGCCTTCATTTCGAGATAATTGGGCGTGATCTTGGCCATGGTCCGGGTTCCCTCTTTCCTATGATTCGCAAGCGTCCATCATAAGTCGAAACGAGATCAAAACAAGAACATTCGTTTCGACCTATTCCGCCGCTTCCATCGCCTCTTTATCCGATAAAGGATGCTCGATCCGGCTGACCATTTCCTTGGGACAGACCTGCCAGAAGCGATCCCGCCAGCGGTCCCAGTCGCGCAGGATTGCTTCGGACCAATTGCTGTCGGTGGTCTTGTGGTGGCGCTCGATCAGCGAGAGCAGATGGCCTTCCCAATAAGCGCTGTCGAGCCGTTGCCAGACGATGCTTTCGGGATTGGCCATTTTCCCGAAATTGTCTTCGGTGTCGAGAATGAAGGCCATGCCGCCGGTCATGCCGGCGCCGAAATTGCTGCCCACCGGTCCCAATATCACCGCATTGCCGCCGGTCATATATTCGCAGCCATTGGCGCCGCAGCCCTCGACCACGACATCCGCGCCGCTGTTGCGCACGGCGAACCGCTCGCCCGCCTGTCCAGCGGCATAGAGCTGCCCGGCGGTCGCGCCATAGAGCACGGTATTGCCGATGATCGTATTGTCTTTGCTGTTGAGCGGCGAACTGACCATCGGACGGACGACAATCTTGCCGCCGCACAGGCCCTTGCCGACATAGTCATTGGAATCGCCGAACACTTCCAGCGTGATCCCCTGACAGAGAAAGGCGCCGAGCGACTGGCCGGCCGATCCGCGCAGGCGGATATGGACATGATCCTCGTTCAATGTGCTCATGCCATATTTTGCGGTGATTTCGGCCGAGAAGCGGGTGCCGACCGCGCGATGGGTGTTGCGCACTGTATAGGTCAGCTGCATTTTTTCGCGCCGTTCGAAGACCGGCCTTGCATCGTCGATCATCTCCGCGTCGAGACTGTCCGGCACTTCGTTGCGCGGCGTATCGATATTGAAGCTGCGCTGGTCATCGCGCGCATCGACCTTGGCGAGGATCGGGTTGAGATCGAGATCATCAAGATGTTCTGCGCCGCGGCTGACCTGCCGCAGAAGTTCCGTGCGGCCGACGATTTCGCCGAGCGAACGATAGCCGAGGCGTGAGAGAATCTCGCGCACTTCCTCGGCCATATAGGTCATCAGATTGATCACCTTTTCCGGTGTGCCGGTGAATTTTTCGCGCAGCCGTTCGTCCTGCACACAAATACCGACCGGACAGGTGTTGCTGTGGCACTGGCGCACCATGATGCAGCCCATGGCGACGAGGCTGAGCGTCCCGATGCCAAATTCCTCGGCGCCCAATATCGCGGCGATGACAATGTCCCGGCCGGTCTTGAGGCCACCATCGGTGCGCAGCTTCACCCGGTGGCGCAGGCCATTGAGGGTGAGCACCTGATTGGCTTCCGACAGGCCCATTTCCCATGGGGTACCGGCAAATTTGATCGAGGTTTGCGCCGCTGCCCCGGTGCCGCCGGTATTGCCGGAAATCAGGATGATATCGGCATGGGCTTTTGCCACGCCTGCGGCGATCGTGCCGATTCCTGCCGAGGACACAAGTTTGACGCAAACCTGCGCGCGTGGGTTGATCTGCTTGAGATCGTAGATCAGCTGGGCGAGATCCTCGATCGAGTAGATATCATGGTGCGGCGGTGGCGAGATCAGGGTGACGCCGGGCGTCGAATGGCGCAGCTTGGCGATAAATTCGGTGACCTTGAACCCGGGCAGCTGGCCGCCTTCGCCGGGCTTGGCGCCCTGGGCGACCTTGATTTCAATCTCTTCGCAGGCGCCGAGATATTCCGATGTCACACCAAAGCGGCCCGAGGCAACCTGCTTGATCGGGCTCGAGGCATTGTCGCCATTTTCATAGGGCGTGTAGCGCCGCTTCTCCTCGCCGCCTTCGCCGGAAACGGATTTCGCGCCGATCCGGTTCATCGCAATGGCCAGCGTCTCGTGTGCTTCGGGGCTCAGCGCACCGAGCGACATGCCCGGCGTGTTGAAGCGCTTGCGGATTTCCGTGATCGCTTCGACCTCGTCGATCGGCACCGGCTCGGGGGCATAGTTGAACTCCATCAGATCGCGCAGATAGACCGGTTCCATTTCGTGGACCGCTTGCGAAAACTGGAGATAGGAGGAATAGCTGTCATGGGCGACCGCCGACTGCAGCAGGTGCATCATATGGGCGCCATAGGCGTGGGCTTCGCCGCCATCGCGCTGTTTGTAGAAGCCGCCAACCGGCAGGCGCACGACCGCCGGCTCAAAGGCCGCTTCATGCTTTTCCTGCGCGTTGATGAACAGGGAGGCATAGCCTTCGCCGGAGATCTTGGTCGGCATGCCGGGGAAAAGATCATTGCACAGGGCGCGCGAGAGGCCAACGGCTTCAAAATTATAACCGCCGCGATAGCTGGAAATAACCGCGATGCCCATTTTCGACATGATCTTGAGCAGGCCTTCGTCGACCGCTTTCTTGTGTCGTTCGAGACATTCGTCAAAGCTGAGATCGCCAAACAGGCCGCGGGCGTGCCGGTCGGCAATCGCCGCTTCCGCCATATAGGCGTTGACCGTGGTCGCGCCGACCCCGATCAGCACGGCATAGCAATGGGTGTCGAGACATTCCGCCGCCCGGACGTTGATCGAGGCGTAGGAGCGCAAGCCCTTGCGGACGAGATGGGTGTGCACCGCCGCAGTCGCGATGATCATCGAAATGGCCATCCGGTCTTCGTCAATATCCTCGTCGGTGAGGAATATCTCGGTCTTGCCGGCGCGTACTGCCTGCTCCGCCTCCGCCCGGATGCGGGCCAGAGAATCGCGAATTTCGATCGCATTGCCGGTGGTTGCCATGGTGCAGTCAATCTCGGCGACCGCGTCCCCAAAGCCCAGCTTCAACCGCTCCCACAGGGCGCAGCTGAGCACGGGACTTTCCAGCACCATGACATGCTCGTTCTGGCTGTCCTGTTCGAGGATATTGGCGAGATTGGAAAAACGTGTGCGCAGGCTCATCACATAGCGCTCGCGCAGACTGTCGATCGGCGGATTGGTGACCTGGGAAAAATTCTGCTTGAAGAAGTGGCTGATCTGGCGCGGCTTGACGCTGATCACGGCCAGCGGAGTATCGTCGCCCATCGAACCGATCGCTTCCTTGGCATCCTCGACCATCGGAGCGAGGATCATTTCCATATCCTCGAGCGTATGGCCGGCGGCGGTCTGGCGGCGGATCAGTTCTTCCCTGGAAAATCCCATGCCGGAATCTTCGGGCGCCGGCGGCAGATCGTCGACGGTCTGGAATCCCTTGACCAGATCGGCATAAGGTTCTTCGGCAGCAATCCGGTCCTTGAGTTCGCGGTCCTTGAACAGCTTCCCGCCATCCAGATCCACCGCAATCATCTGTCCGGGCCCTAGACGGCCTTTCTCGATGACCTGACTTTCCGGGACAACCACCATGCCGGATTCGGAGCCGATGATCAGCAGATTGTCGGCGGTGCGGGAATAGCGCAGCGGCCGCAGGGCGTTGCGATCAACCCCGGCAACGGCCCAGTGGCCATCGGTCATCGCCAGCGCTGCCGGACCGTCCCACGGCTCCATCACGCTGGCCATATATTCATACATGGCCTGATGGGCGGGATCGATATCCGGATCATTCTGCCAGGCTTCGGGGACCAGCATGATCTTTGCCGTTGGCGCGTCGCGGCCCGACCGGCAGATGGTTTCGAACACCGCATCGAGCGCGGCCGTGTCGGAGGAACCCGCCGGGATCACCGGCTTGATATCCTCGCTATGGTCGCCAAAGGCGAGGCTCGCCATCTTGATCTCGTGGCTCTTCATCCAGTTCTTGTTGCCGCGAATGGTGTTGATCTCGCCATTATGGGCGAGGCAGCGGAACGGCTGGGCCAGCCACCATTGCGGGAATGTATTGGTTGAATAGCGCTGGTGGAAAATCGCCACCCGGCTTTCGAACCGTTCGTCGGTCAGGTCTGGATAGAAGACGGACAGGGATTCGGCGAGGAACAGGCCCTTGTAGATTATCGACCGGCAGGACAGGCTGCAGATGTAGAAATCCTGAATCTGCGCCGCGATCACCTTCTTCTCGATCCGCCGGCGGATAAGATAGAGATTCTTCTCGAACTCGCGCGCATCCTGCCGGTCCGGCATCGGTCCGGCGATCATGATCTGCTCGATCTCGGGGCGGGTGTTCTGCGCTTTCTGGCCAATCACCGATACATCGACCGGAACTTGGCGCCAGCCGTAGATGGTATAGCCGGCCTCGATGATTTCCGCCTCGACGATTGTCCGGCAGGTCTCCTGCGCATTAAGATCGGTGCGCGGCAGAAAGATCATCCCAACGGCCAGCCGGTTGGGGCGGACCTTGTGGCCGCTATCGGCAATCGCATCGTCAAAGAAGCGCTCGGGCAGATCGACGTGCAGGCCGGCGCCGTCACCGGTCTTGCCGTCGGCATCGACCGCGCCCCGGTGCCAGACGGCTTTCAGCGCATCAATTGCAGAGGAAACAACGCGCCGCGATGGCTTGCCGTCGGTAGCCGCCACCAGGCCGACACCGCAGGCATCGCTTTCAAATTCCGGCCGGTACATGCCTTCGCGGGCGAGGCGTTCATGTTCGGGGGTGGGATAATGGTTGGTCATTCGGTTTCTCTCTTGGTCGGCTGAAAGCATTTCGGCCTCCGCCCGCCGCTGTTAAAATTCTTCCGCTACGCTGTCGTCGCCGTCATCCTCAGGATCTTCCGCGCCCGGCGGCGGCAAATGTGCCGTGGCTTCTTCAACTTTCTGCATGATGGCCGGCATCGCCTGCATCATCTCCGGGACCATACCCATCATCGACTCCATCATCTCCGGATCGACAAAGACCATCATGTAATCGCGGGCAAAGGCGGAGCCGGTCTCCGTTGCAAAGAATTTGTTCATTTCATGCAACTGGTCGACGGTGAACTTGCGCGCATAGATATTCGTCAGCGCGTCCCGGATTGCCGGCTCCATGGCGGTCATCAGGATCACCATTTCGTCCATCATTACCCGGGTCGAGATGCGCATCCGCTCGTCAAAATGCGGATCGGCCGCGCGAGAGAAGTCTGCCAACGTCTGTGGCGCGTCCTCCTCGGGGACCGCGTCCTGCTCCACGGCATTCGCGCCGGCAAGGTCATCCATGTTCATCGCGCCGAGGCTGGACAGCATGCTATCCATCACCTTGTCCATCGTCCCGCGCATCATGCGTTCATAGGTGCCGAGCGGAAACAGATAGTCTACCGTTGCGGCTGCTGCCGCGAGGCGGCCAGAGTCGACCGGAAGCTCGTGGCCGGATGGCGGCGAAACCGGGGGGGCTTCCTGTGCCAGCAGCGGGCTGGCGATAAAAATGGCGGCGCCGGCAAAGGCTGTTTTGAAGATTCCGTGCATTTCAAGAGGCCTCCGTGGCGAGAAGGTCGGACAGATAATCTTCCACTACCGCCTTCATGCGTTGTTCGATGCCGGGCTGGTGCTTGCGCATATTGTCCATGCCCACGGACATCAGTTCTGTTTGCAACTGTGCTCCCACGGTCAGCGATTTCTGCATGACGGGGTCCCGGTATATTTCGCTCAGCCGGTCCAGTTCGGTCGCCGAATAATAGCGGGCGTAGACAAGAGCGGCCTCGATTCTGCTATCCCGGGTGAACTCTTCGACGACCTGACCCATTTCTTCGGCAAATGCGGCGCGCAGCTTTTGCTTCAGCTCGCCTTCCAGCTCGATTCCTTCTTTCTTCATGTTCTGCGAGAGCATCTCGTCGAAGACGAGGAGGCTCATCGGACCAATTGTCGCCTTGAGCTGTTCGTCATATCCGGTGCTGTCGAGCAGCCGGTAGCTGGCTTCCAGTGCTGCCTGCGTAGCGGAATTTTCTGTTGTCGGCTCTTCTGGCGGACTCTGGCCTTGAACGGGCGCAGACAGGGTCAATGCGAGACCTGCGATCAATGGGGTTTTCCTCATGCCGCCACCTTCTCCGCCAGTTTCTTTTCTTTCAGAAACCGGTGCATATGCTCGGTCACATCGCGGCCATCGCGGATGCCCCAAACGACGAGACTGGCACCGCGAACGATATCACCGGCGGCGAACACACCTTCCATATTGGTCATCATCGACTTGTGATCGACCCGCAATGTTCCCCAGCGGGTCACCGAAAGGTCCGGGCAATCGAACAGGCTGGGCAGGTCTTCCGCGTCAAAGCCGAGCGCCTTGATCACCAGATCGGCCTCTAGGGTAAAATCGCTGTCCGGCTCGACTTCCGGCGTCCGGCGGCCGCTGGCATCGGGCGCGCCAAGCCGCATTCTGTTCGCCCTGACCGCGGTAACATGGTCAGTGCCCTCGATTGCCTTGGGCGCGGACAGCCAGACAAATTCGACGCCTTCTTCCTCTGCATTGCGGACTTCATTTTGCGAACCGGGCATATTGGCGCGGTCGCGGCGATAGAGGCATTTTACCGATTTGGCGCCCTGCCGGATCGAGGTGCGGAGGCAATCCATCGCGGTGTCGCCACCGCCGATCACGACGACATTCTTGCCCTTTGCATTATAGCGGCCACCACCGGAATCGGGTCCGAGTTCCGGCACGTCATCCCCAAAGCTTTTGCGGTTGGAAGCGATAAGGAAGTCTAGCGCCTCTTCGACTCCCGGCGCGCCGACGCCCGGCATCTGGATCGCGCGCGCCTTGTAGACGCCGGTTGCGACCAATATCGCGTCATGCTGGTCGCGCAATTGTTCGAGCGTCGCGTCGCGCCCCACTTCGAAACTTTCGTGGAATTGGATGCCGCCATCCTTCAATCGCTGGACCCGGCGCATGATCACCTGTTTCTCCAGCTTGAAACCCGGGATGCCATAGGTCAGCAAGCCGCCGGCGCGGTCGTGGCGGTCATAGACATGCACGTCATAGCCTGCGACGCGCAGATATTCGGCGGCGGTCAGCCCGGCGGGGCCGGCGCCGATGATGCCGACCGACTGACCCTTGGGGCGACCCGGTTGCAGCGGCTCGACCCAGCCTTCTTCCCAGGCGGTGTCGGTGATATATTTTTCGACGGAGCCAATGGTGACCGCGCCATGGCCGGAGAATTCGATTACGCAATTGCCCTCGCACAGGCGGTCCTGCGGGCAGATGCGGCCACAGATTTCCGGCATCGTCGAGGTCAGGTTGGACATTTCATAGGCTTCGCGCAGCCGGCCTTCGGCAGTCAGACGCAGCCAGTCGGGAATATGATTGTGCAACGGGCAGTGGACCGAGCAATAAGGTACGCCGCATTGCGAACAGCGCGCGGCCTGTTCCGCGGCTTTGTCCGGTGCATATCTGTCCGCGATCTCCTGAAAATCTTCCGCGCGGAGGTCGGGCGCGCGTTTTTCGGGATAGGCCTGGCCCTCCTCGACAAATTTCAGCATTTCCAATTTCTGCGGGCTTTTTGCCATGCCAGATACTCGTTTCCAGTAATATTTGATTGTCACCATCGTCCCTGCCGGGCCGGTTTGATCGGTGAAATAAACAAAAATGGGGCAGGAGTCACGCAAATTATCCAATAAAGGTCAGTAGATATGTCCTAATATATCCTTGGCTACGAAATAAATTTCTCGGACCGCGGTCATCAGAGAATAAATAGTATATTATCGGACCTATATTTTCCTCACGACAACCGGCTTGCGAAACGCTATTGCGCGACAAACCAAATATACAGGCTGCCCATGACCTTCATTCAAATGCTGCTCCTTGCGATCGTGCAGGGCGTCACCGAATTTCTGCCAATATCTTCTTCGGGCCATCTCATCCTGCTGCCAGTGTTCACCGGTTTTGCCGATCAGGGGCCGATGATCGACATTGCCGTGCATGTCGGTTCGCTGCTCGCGATCATCACCTATTTTTTCAAGGATGTCTGGTCGCTCGGCCGGGGCGGCCTCGCCACCATCGGGATCGGCCAGGCGCCTGCCGAACGGCGGCTGTTCTGGTGGATCATCATCGGCACCATTCCTGCCGTCATCGTCGGCCTTTTCCTGAAGACCGGCGGCTATCTCGACGGTTTCCGCAGCACCACTTTGGTTGGCGTCAACCTGATCATCTATGGCATATTGCTGGGCATCGCCGACCGTTTCGGCCGGCAAGTCAAATCCTTCGAGGATCTGACCCTGAAAGACGGCATCATCGTCGGGCTGGCGCAGGCAATGGCGCTGATCCCCGGAACCAGCCGCTCCGGCGTGACGATGACCGCAGCCCGCTTTCTTGGCTACACCAGGGTTGAATCGGCGCGTTTTTCCTTCCTGCTGTCGATCCCCGCCGTCGCCGGTGCCGGTGTGCTGATCATTCCCGATCTGATGGGGGCCAGCACCGAATTGCTCAAGGAGGCGCTGATCACCGGCGCGCTGACCTTTGTCGCGGCGCTGGCCACCATGACCTTCCTGATGCAATTCCTGCGCAAGGCGTCGATGATGGTCTTCGTCCTCTACCGCGTCGCCATGGGTATCGCCTTGCTCGCCTTATTCTAGGTCGGACAGTGCAGACCGGTTGTTGCGGCGGCTTCTAGCTCGCCTTTGCGCGTGCGCCGAAGCGGCCATGGTTGGTATATTTTTCCATCCAGCCCCGGGCCACCGCGGCGAGCGGGGTCGGTGCGACACCAAAGGCATCGAGCCCCTTGGCTCCCGCAGCGACGACATTGTCCTTCTGCAGCATCTTATACTGGTCTGACGTGATCGGTGTGCCGGGCAGCGCGGCCAGCAATCTGGCGGCGAAATCGGGAATATCGACAAATACCCGCTCGCGGCCCGTCATCGACGCGATACGCCGGTAGAGGTCGCCCATGCTGATCACTTCCGGCCCGCCGAGTTCGAACGTCTGCCCGGCATAGAGTTCCGGATCGCTCATCGCCTCAGCCGCGGCATCGGCAACATCTCCGGCGAAGACCGGCTGGAATTTCGTGTTGCTGCCAATGACCGGCACGGCTGGGAGCATCTGGATCATCGCGGCAAAGCGATTGATGAACTGGTCTTCCCGGCCGAAGATAATCGAAGGCCTGAAAATTATCGCGTCGGGGAAGGCTTTCAGAACCGCCTGCTCGCCATCGCCCTTGCTCCTGCCATAGCGCGACGGAGAGTCCGTATCGGCGCCGATCGCCGACAAATGGAGCAATGTCCGGCATCCCGCACGGGCCGCTGCCTGCGCAACATTGCGCGCGCCTTCGACATGGACCCGTTCGAAATTGCCGTTCAATATTCCGACCAGGTTGATCACCCCGTCGCATCCATGAACCGCATGGGCGACGCTCTCCGGCTTGGTAATGTCGGCGCTGGCAAACTGGGTCTGGCCGAGATTTCCCAGCGGCTTGATATGCATGGCATTCTTGATATTGCGCTCGGCTATCCGCAGCCGCGCGCCGCGCGCCAGCAGGGCCTGCGCAACATAGCGACCCAAAAAGCCACCGCCGCCAAATATGCAAATCAATCGTCCGTCGAGATCCATGTCCATCTTCCACTCGTGCCTTGGTTTCCGTTTAGCCTCTGCCCCAGTGCGGCGGTCGACGCAACAGGGGATTCTCCGTACCAAAGGGTATGTTCGTCCTGCTGCACGGCGCTTTTGCCCGACGACCGCAACAAGCACGCAATATGATTGCGGCTTGCCGATATGAATCATTGACAGCAGAACCACCAACCGGCTAATCGCCCGCCACCGACAGACGATAATATGATGATTGTCGCCTGCATGGGCCCAGATGGCGGAATTGGTAGACGCGCATGCTTCAGGTGCATGTATTCGCAAGGATGTGGAGGTTCGAGTCCTCTTCTGGGCACCATT
>CAJQNR010000034.1 GCA_905479715.1 uncultured Sphingorhabdus sp. | reverse complement strand
ATCACCGAACGTTGCTCCGGCCACGGCGGAAAATGGGGAATTTTCAAGAAGAATTTCGACAAGGCCGTCAAGGTTGGCCGCCCGGCTGCGCGCGCGGTCGCAAAAGGCGATCCCGACTATATGGTCAGCGAATGTCCGCTGGCCGGACCGCATCTCAAGCAGATTATGGAAAGCGGCGGGCAGGCGAAAGTGCCGGAACGGATCGGCCATCCGATTAAACTGCTTGCCAAGGCTTACGGTTTTTAATCCCCGTGCCTGCCCACTCCATTGTGAGGCAGGCCGGACGCATAATATTTAAGGACTAGATATGCCCCGCGATACGCATGAAATAACCAGAGACGATATAATCTCGCTTCAGGACTATGAATCGATCCGCAAGGACAAGCGCCAGGAATCGATCCTGCGCAAGAAATACCGGCGGATAGCGATCGGACCCTATGCAACCATCCAGTTTGAAAGCTGGGAGAGCATGTGGCTGCAGATTCAGGAAATGCTGAGGATCGAAAAGGGCGGGGAAGAGCAGTTGGTCGACGAGCTGGCCGCCTATAATCCGATGGTCCCGAACGGATCGGAATTCACCGGCACATTGATGTTCGAAATAGACGAGGAGGAACGCCGGACGGCTTTCCTCAAGACACTAGGTGGCGTCGACAAGCATATCCATATTCTGATCGGCGACGAGAAGGTTACGGCAGAGCCGGAACAGGATATCGACCGGACACGCGCCGATGGCAAGGCCAGTGCCGTCCAGTTTGTCCATTTCCCGCTGACCGCCGAGCAGGTGAAAAAGTGGAAAAGCATGGAAGGGCAGGTCATGGTCCAGATCGACCATCCCAACTATGGCCATGCTGCTATTATCAGTGACGAATGCCGTCGCGATATGGCGCGGGATCTCGACTAGTCGTCAGCCGGATCCGGCGGGTTTCTGGATTCGAGAATGATCGGATTATCGATACTGCCGAGTTCGCTGGACGCCGAGCTATTGGCAAATGACGATCGGTTGCTGCGGCCGGCCGATTGCTTCTGTGAAGCCGATTCTTCAGAGCGCGTCGTACGCTGCGAGGCATCATCCTCGTCGACCGGCGCGTCATCGTCGCTGTCATCATAGTCACTATTCAGATTTATGCTCGGTTCGCCAAAGGTAAAAGACTCTTCGTCGCCTTCCTCTTCATCGTCATAATCCCATGCGTTGTCCGCTGGCTTGGGGGGCGAGGGGACTGCTTTTTGAACCTCTTCCCTGACGGCTTCCGGTTTGGCAGACTCGCCCGACGGGGTGACAAAATAGATCAGCAACCCGGTGGAAGCGACAAACAGAATAGATTCTTTTAACATGCGATAGCACCGATTTCCGTGAGAGTTCCTCTCCGCAAATAGCCTTTTGCGGTTAAGAAATATTTACCCGGTGAAATCGGCGTAAAAATGTGGGGCTTTTTTCGCCCCATGCCCGGAAACCGGCTGTTTTCACTCTGTAAATATTGCAGAATTCTGTATTTTATCTTGAAATGTTGTAAATAAATTTACATAAAGCGGAGATGAGCAATCCCAAACTTTTTGCCGGTGCGGCGATCAAACGGCTGCGCCGCAGCGCGGCGATGACCCAAGTTGCTTTGGCGCAGGCACTGGATATTTCACCCAGCTATCTCAATCTTATCGAGCGCAACCAGAGGCCACTCAGCGCCCGTTTGATGCTGTTGCTGGCGGAGCGGTTCGATTTCGATCCACGCCAGTTGATCGCGGCGGAGCCGGGCGGCGGCATTGATGCGATCCGCCAGAGACTGGCCGATCCGTTGTTCGAAGACCTGTCGATTGATCGCACCGAACTGGAGGAATGGCTGATTGCGTCGCCCAATAGTGCGGAGGCTTTTGTACGTCTGTTCGACAATCGCAAAACGGCGGGAGAGACGGGTGTCAATGTCGCGCCCGATCCGATCCAGGCGGTCCGCCGGGAGATTGAGCGCTGGCGCAATCATTTTGCCGATCTTGACACGATGGCGGAGGAACTCGCGGACGAACTGCGTCTGGGGACTGGCGATCTCTATGGTGCAATCGCCGAACGGCTGCGCGTCAAACATCAGCTGATCATCCGAATTCTGCCGGAAACCGTATTGTCCGACAAGCTCCGCCGACTGGATCTGCATGCGCGGCAATTGCAGCTATCGGAAATGCTCGACCCTGCATCCCGGACGTTTCAGGCGGCGCTGCTGCTCGGGCAGATCGAGGCCAAGGGCGAAATCGACGCGCTAGCGGCCGGCGGCAATTTTACCGACCGTGCCGCCGAGAAACTGTTTCGCCGCCATTTGTCGAGCTATTTTGCCGCGGCCCTGATGATGCCCTACGAACGTTTTCTCAAAGCCTGCGAACAAACGGGATATCGGATCCAGTTGCTCCAGCGGCGCTTTGGTGCCGGCTTTGAACAGGTTGCCCATCGCCTGACGACCTTGCAGAGAGTCGGATCGCGCGGGCTTCCCTTCTTCATGGTTCGCATCGACCGGTCCGGCATGATTTCCAAACGTTATGCCGGAGCGAGCAAGGCTCCGCTGGTCGAAAGCGCGCATCGCTGTCCGCTCTGGGATATTCATCGCGTTTTCGAACAGCCGACCGAAATCCGGTCGCAACTGGTGGCTCTGGAAGATGGTTCGACATGGTTCACCCTGTCCCGTGCGGTACAGGGCATTGGCGCCGGTACCGGCGGATTTACGCCTGCTTTTGCCATTGGGCTGGGGGTCTCTGCGGATGTCGCTTCGGTGCTCCATTATGCCCGCGGCCAAGATCTTGGTCTCGAGCAAGCGGTGCCGATTGGCCTCGGCTGCCCAGCCTGCACCCGCCTGCAATGTTCGCAGCGTTCGGCACCACCGCGGAGCCGTCCGCTCAAATTTGATGACCGTGAACGGGGATTGACGCCATTTGACTTTGTCAACGACTAGGCTGAAGCGTCAAACCGGAGATGACGAGCCGAGAAACTGTCGGCATATTGAACAATTTTGACGAAACCGGGCGATTTATCGCAATTTCGCCTGTAAAATTTACCGACAGATAACGAATTTTCCTTATTGCCAATGGCAGTCAAGGAAAGATCGCGCGGAATATGATCCGATTGTTCAAACATTACATCCCCTATCCGGTACTTTTTCTGGGTTTAATCGACTTCCTGCTGTTGTTGACGGCGGCCGAAACCGGCTGGATATTTCGTGCGCTCCAGATCGACATGGCGGTGGGATCGCTCTCTGATCGCCCCGGACCGATATTCAGTTTTGCTTTTGCGCTCCAGCTGGCGCTGATTGCGGTCGGTGTCTATGGCGCGGAAGCCCTGCAATCGCTCCGTTTCGCCGCTGCCCGGATCCTGGTTGCGATTTCTCTCGGCGTGATTTTTCTTTCCTTGCTGGCATTTGCGATGCCGGGCTTCACGCTCTGGCGCTCGAACTCGCTGTACGCCATGGTCTTGGCCATCATGTTTTTGATGCTGATCCGCATCGTGCTCGGTGTCATGTTCGACAGCGACAGCTTCAAGCGGCGTTTGCTCATTCTCGGTGCCGGTCCGCGGGCGAGCCGCATTTCCGCCCTGGAAAAACGTCCGGAAAGTGGCTTTGTCGTTGCCGGCTATGTCGACATGAACGAGGGCCCTGCCAGGATTGATGGCGCGGTGCGCCGGCAGGATATTGCCAATTTGCCGCAGCATGTGATCGATCTGGAGGTAAGCGAGGTGGTTCTTGCGCTCGAGGAACGGCGCAACTCGCTGCCGGTTGCGGATCTGCTGACGATCAAGACCACTGGTGTCCATGTCAATGACCTGTCGAGTTTTCTCGAGCGGGAAACCGGGCGCGTCGATCTCGACAGCGTCAATCCGAGCTGGTTCATCTTCTCCGACGGTTTTTCATCGGGTCGCCGGCTATCCACCGCATTCAAGCGGGGATTTGATATCTTTCTGAGTTTCCTGTTGCTGCTTCTGACCGGACCGGTGATTGTGCTCTTTGCCCTGCTGGTCAAGCTGGAGAGCCGCGGCGGGGCTTTTTTCAAGCAGGAACGGGTCGGCCTCTATGGCCAAAAGTTCAATATTCTCAAACTCCGCTCGATGCGGGCGGACGCCGAGGCTGGTGGCAAGGCGATCTGGGCGTCCGAAAATGATCCACGGATTACCCGCATCGGCAGCTTCATGCGCAAGGTGCGTATCGACGAACTGCCGCAAGCGTGGAGCGTATTGAAAGGCGAGATGAGTTTTGTCGGACCGCGCCCCGAGCGGCCGCAATTTGTCGAGGATCTGCAAACCAAAATGCCTTTCTATACCGAGCGGCACATCGTCAAGCCGGGCATTACGGGCTGGGCGCAGATCAACTATCCCTATGGCGCATCAATAGAGGATGCCCGGCACAAGCTGGAATATGATCTCTATTACGCCAAAAATTACACGCCGTTTCTGGATTTGCTAATCATCCTCCATACCATTCGCGTCGTTCTCTGGCCAGAAGGCGTGCGCTGAGATGGAGGCTATTCTCGGTCATATCAGCACGTTCGGGCACGGTATCGCCGCGATATTATTTGGTGCGCTGGCAATCTGGCAATTCCAGCGCAAGGTCGAGCGCAATGAAAAGCAGATATGGCTGGTCATTGCGATATTGCTGACCAGCTTCTGGGCGCTGTCTATTGCTGTCGAGGGGGGCATGTCGCCAATCGCCCATTTTGCCGAAACCTTGCGCAATTTCGGCTGGCTGGCCTTCATGTTCACGCTGCTGCGTACCGGCGAAGGGCGGGATGAACCAAAAACGGTCAACAGCATCTATGTCGCCCTGACATTCGTTTTGCTGGGCCAGATGATCGTCGACGCCATGCTGCCGGTTTTTGCCGGAAGCCCCCGTCTCGAGGGTGTCACACTCTATACGTCGCTGGTCCTGCGGATGATTTTTGCGGTCGGAGGGCTGGTGCTGGTTCACAATCTATATTCGATTTCCGCACCGGAGACGCGGTGGGGTATCCGATTGCCGATGGCGTCTCTGGCCGCGATCTGGACCTATGATCTCAACCTGTACACGATCACCTATCTGACCCAGCAGTCACCGGCGGAATTGCTCGCCATGCGTGGCCCCATGATGGCGATTATCGCACCGATTCTCGCTTTGGCATCGGTCCGCAATACCGAATGGAATCTGAAGCTGTCGCGCAGCGTGGCATTCCGCTCGCTGTCGCTGGTGGCGATCGGCAGTTATCTGCTGATGATGGTCGTGATCGCGACGGCACTGCAAATCATCGGCGGTGATTATGCGCGTCTGGCCCAGATCAGCTTTTTGTTCGGCACGTCAATCGGTGCCCTGCTCCTGCTTCCTTCCGGACGATTCCGCGCATGGTTGAAGGTCAAGCTGGCCAAGAATTTTTTCCAGCACCGTTATGATTATCGTGCCGAATGGATTCGCTTTACCGATACGATCGGGCGTCCCGGTCCGGATAGCGCGCCGTTTCATGAACGGGTGATAAAGGCGATTGCCGATATTACCGATTCACCGGGGGGCATTTTGCTGATGCCGGACGATTCCGGTCAACTGGTGCTGCAGGCCCGTTGGAACTGGTCGTCGATTGAGGTGCCCGCACGCGCCTGCACCTCCCGTACCATCTCATTTTTTGAACATAGCAGCCATATTGTCGAATTTGATGCCTTGCGCGCGGACCGGGACGACAAATGCGACGCCGCGGCAATACCGAACTGGATGACCAGTGAAGAGCAGGCATGGGTCGCGGTTCCGCTGGTCCATTTCGACCGTTTCATCGGATTGATGCTGTTGGCGCGACCCCGGATCAACCGCACGCTGGACTGGGAGGATCTCGATATGCTGCGCGTGGTCGGGCGGCAGGTTGCCAGCTATCTGGCCGAAGCGCGCAGTCAGGAATCGCTTTCCGAAGCGCAAAGATTCGACGAATTCAACCGCCGGATGGCGTTCGTCATGCATGACATTAAAAATCTAGTCAGCCAATTGAGTCTGCTGGCGCGAAATGCCAAGCGTCACGCCGACAATCCCGAATTCAGAGCAGACATGATCGAAACGTTGCAGGATTCTGCGGATAAGATGAATGGTCTGCTGGAACGATTGTCGCAGCATAACAAGGCAAAGCAGGAGCCGCCGAAACCGGTGAAGGTGCGGGAACTGGTCCAGTCAATCATCGAGAAAAAGCGGATATTGCATAATATGGAAACGACACAGATCGACGATTTGACGGTCATGGCCGATCCGGTCCGGGTAGACCAGATTCTGGGGCATCTGATACAAAATGCTATCGATGCCAGTCCGGAGGACGAACCGATATTCGTCAATGCGCGCCGTCGCGACCTGAGCGTTGCAATCGAGGTACGTGACCGGGGCACCGGCATGTCAAACGAGTTTATCCGCAGC
>CAJQNR010000033.1 GCA_905479715.1 uncultured Sphingorhabdus sp. | reverse complement strand
TATTATTGCAGTAGATCAATATTTCCCGGTCGAAATTGTCGCCGATTACCGCTCGCAATTTGGCATCGGTAAAGTCGGAAAAGGGCAGGTTGATCGCGCCCGCCATATGGCCTTCGGCAAAGGCTGCGGCTGAACGTGTGTCGAGAATGAGCGTGTCCGGCTTCGCCGCCCGCTGCCGGAATTCTGCCAGATCAATAAGCCGTTCCGCCCGCACAGCGGCGACTTCATTGCTCAGGTCGAGGAAGCCCGGATAGTCAATTTGCGGCTTGCTATCGGGGGCGGCCTGCAGCGGCGAAACCGACAAGGCCGTTACTGCACCGAAAGCCAGCAACAATCCGGAATATCGCATATCGCACTCTCCTCACAAAGAAGCGAGATATCCGTCAAATATTTTGAACCGGTGCTGAACCCGACAGCAACCCGTAATCTAGTGACCCGTTCCCGCCAATTCATCGGCGATAAAATCGAGAAGATCGCTTTCGAGTGGATCGATATTCTTGTCTGCATGGATTTTTCCGTGCAGCCAGCTGTTCTCGACGATGGTCAGCTCGCGCGCTTGTTCAACCGCATCAATATGGCCGCATTCTACATTTTTCTTGCCGAAGATATCGGAGCTAAACACATTTTTAAATGTGCCGCTAATGTCGGAATCTTTCATACGGCCGAAGAAACCGCGGACGCTGGCCTTGTTGTCGTCCATGAAACTTTCCAGACGCGCGGCTTCTGCGCGGCTCAGCATGTCATATTCGCCATAGGCCATCAGATAATTGCCAACCAGTTGCACGAACAGTTTCGGCCATTCTTTGCTGTTCTCGCTCTCCAGCGTCGTGTCCTTGATCCGGAACAGCATGTCGGCTTCGTTGCGGCTGATGCGGCCGGGACCGTCCGAGCCGGCGGCATAGCAGACGCGGCGCAGAATCCTGACTTCGCTGTCGTGGACAGAGCCGGGTTGCAGGGATCCCCCATCGCGGGTCGGACCCTTGCCGGTCAGAATGGCGTCTTCAATCTGCTTGAGCACATAATCCTGCAGCGCTTCCGGTGTACCGGTGGCTTTCTCCATCGTGCGGACGAGCAGTTCCAGCTCCGCAGCGGATTCGACTTTGCCGTCATGGTCGATTTTCTGCATCAGCCACTGCGCGCTATCATCGCTGACATAGCCCTTTGGCTCTGTCTGGTTCACGACATATTCGGTGATCGCGGCGACGAAAAACTCGAGCCATTCCTCGCTAGGGTGGCTGTCGAGATCGTTGATTTCGAAAAGCAGACTGGCTTCATCCGCGCTGATGACGCCGTCCGGCCAGATCTCCTTGCGCAACGTCATGACGTCTGCCGCGCTAATCGCCTGCCTTGCTTTAATGTCCCCGATCAGTCCCGATACGTCCATTTTCATCGCATTCATCCCACTAGTTCGGGAATGCGATTAGCCGAAAATGCTTAAAATGCGGTTAGTGCGTTGCACGGACGGGTTTCATATCCTCCTTGTCCTGCCACGACCTGCGTCCGTATCACTGTTTTCCCTCTTGTCCCCCTGTAGGAAGCTGGCAATTATAGCTCCTTATCGGTACCCGCAGCTCCAATTTTTCCGCCGTCTGCCTTTGATTCTGCCAGTTTAAGCAATTGCTCCGCGGCCTCGCTCGCCTCGCTTTGGTGAGGATTAAAGGCCAAGGGGCGCAGGGTGGCGGCAGCGACCGAATATTTCTTGTCCTCCATATATTGCGCGGCGACAGTGAGGCGCAAACCATAGTCAAACGGCGCCAGTTCGAGCGCCCGTTGCAGGCCCTGAATAGCGATGTCAGGCGGTGTCTGACTGGCGGCGCGATAGGCGCGGTAATATTCCATCAACGGAATCGGGTGGTCGGGTTCGATCCGGTTGGCGGCGACGATTTCGGCTCGAACCGCTTTCCATGCGGCATCTTGGTCGTCGGCTGATTCCGCCCGCCGGGCATAGGCATAGATTTTTTGAATCTGGGCGCGCACCCTGTTTGAATCCAGCGCCAGTGCGCGATCCGCCGCTGCAATGGCTTCGCTATCATTGTCCGCGTCATATTCCGCCTCGGCCAGTGCTTCCTGCACCGCGGCATCATCGGGATATTCGGTCGCAATCTTGCGCGCGCTGGCGACAATCTCAACGGCTTCCTTTTCATCGACGCCGGTACGCGATTCCATGATTACCTGCATAATCTCCGCCTCGCCGTCACCCAGTTTGCGGATTGTTACCGGACTGGTTTTAAGCCAGCTGGGCGGCAGAAAAAGGGCTGACAGCTTCTTGCGTGCAACATAACGTTTCAGGTCGCGATCGAGTTCTTCGAGATCACCGAATGCCTCTCGTGCCGCCGCAATGTCGGTAGCTCCGCCAGCCATCAGTTTCTGGAATTCGGTCATCTGGCTCTTGCGGGTTTTTTCAAAGGTCAGATAGTGGAACAGCAGCCAGCTGCGCCCGTAAAATTGATCATATCCGGCGGACCGGTTTTGCACATAATTGGCGGTATCCAGCAACTGTTCGATCGGAACTTCACGCGATGCCGTCAGCTCATAGGCGCGATGTTGCGCCGGACCGCCGAGAATGATCGTGCCGTCCCTTTTGTCGCGTCCAGACGCGTAAAATTCGGCAAATCCTTCCTGGAACCAGAGCGGGAAAGTCCGGCTGCTTATGTTGGACAGGAAGTGATGGGCATATTCATGCCGCAATATATTTTCCGACGACAGGTCATATTTGCTTCCGCTTGATCGCAGACGCGGAACGATTGCGACAATATTGCCCGCTCGCGGGAGATAGATTCCGGCGGTGAATTTATCTTTGAGGTCGGCCAGTCTGCGGACCTTTTTCTGGCTGCCGACAACAAAGACGGTGACCCGGTTGGAGGCGCTGGGGGATTCCGGTTCTTTGCCAAGCATGAAAGCCATGGCGGCATGGAATTTTTCGAGTCTTTCGGCGAATTTCTGGACGCCGCTGCCGCCCTGATCCGCATATATGACGAAATGTTCACTGCTTGCTTCATGCCAATCTGCCCGTGCCGGCGTCGCCAAAAGCATCAGGGCCGAGCAAAAGCAGAATAATGCGCGTGTCATGAAAAAACCTCCCCCGTTTCCCGACTCAACACTCAACATAGGTGAGAATCAAGAAAAGGGGGCAAGAATTTTTCAGCGGCGCATTTTAGACCTGCGAGGCTATCCAGTCGCGGATCTTTGTCTCGAGCACCGTCATCGGCAGCGCGCCCGTGTTGAGCACCTGATCGTGGAATTCACGCGGGTCGAATGTGTCACCGAGCTTGTCCTGGGCTTCTTTCTTCAGTCGCTGGATGGTCAGCGCACCGATCTTGTAGGCCAGCGCCTGTGAAGGGATCGCGATATAGCGCTCGACTTCGGCGGTGGCATCGGTCTCGCCCATGCTGCTGTTGTCGAGCATATATTTGATCGCCTGTTCGCGGCTCCAGCCCTTGCTGTGCAGGCCGGTGTCGACGACCAGTCGCATCGCGCGGAGCATTTCATCGTCGAGATGGCCGAAGCGCTGATAGGGATCATTATAGAGGCCCATCGGGAAGCCGAGCTTCTCTGCATATAGCGCCCAGCCTTCGACAAAGGCGGTGTTGCCGCCAAAGCGCATGAATGCCGGTAGTGCGTCATTTTCCTGGGCCAGCGATATCTGGAAATGGTGGCCCGGTGCGCCTTCGTGCAGATATAATGTGGTGATGCCGGAGGTGCTGCGCGACGGCAGGTCATAGGCGTTGAAATAGAAGACGCCGGGACGCGAACCGTCGGGGGTGCCGCTCTGGTAGGAACCACCGGCCTGGAATTTCTCGACCGATTCGTCATAGGGGCGGATTTCCAGCGGCGATTTCGGCAGGACCTTGAACTGCTCGCCGATTTTGGCATCGACCTTCTTGCCGATATCATAATAAGCCTGGGTCAGGCCTTCGCGGGATTCCGGGTGGAATTTGGGATCGGTGCGCAGATATTCGAAAAATTCCGACAATGTGCCGTCGAAGCCGACCTCGTCCTTGATCTCTTCCATCTCGGTCTTGATCCGGGTGACTTCGCTGAGGCCGAGATTGTGAATATAATCAGCCTTGAGCGGCAGCGTGGTGGTGTTCTCGATCAGATTTTCATACAGAACCGCGCCGCCCTTCATGCTCGAAAGCCCGACTTCTTCACGAGCGACCGGCAGATATTCATTCTTCAGAAAATCGTGCATTCGCTGATAGCCGGCAAAAATTTCCTGGGTTGCGGCGGCATATTCCTTGGTCAGCCGCGCCTTGTCGGCGTCGCTGAAATCATCGGGGAAATTCCTGGTCGGTGCCATGAACGGGCTGTTCTCGAGTCCCAGACCGATCTGGGTGGCGAGCTGTTCGATGACATTGGTGATCGTCAGCTTGGTTTCGACCACGCCGCTTTCCATGCCTTCGCGGAACCGGCCGATCGAACGATCGCCGAGCAGGATGAACTGCTTGTGGCGTTTGAGATTGTCTTCGTAATTTTTCACCGTCTTGAACGGCGCGGCACCCTTGCCGGAAGCAAAATCGGGATAGAATGTATGGAATCCGCTGAAATGGTTCACCGGTCGAACGACGGTCAGGGCCATGATTTCGTCGGAATAGCCCTTGAGCGCCTGTTCCTTGTCGCGCTTGAACACGTCATAGGCGATCTTGTCGGTGGCGCTGAGCTTGCTGCGGTCCAGCTTCAGCAACGCGGCGAGTTCGGCTGTTTCCGCGGCCTTTTCTTTCGCGAAATATTCGTCGGAAATATAGTCGCCGAGCTGGTCGGCATAGCGTTCGTCACCGCGGAAGAGGGCGCCGATCGGATTGCGCTTGAGATTTTCCGCGTCGCTCTTGGCGAACAGCGCCTTCAGCTTCTCGCCTTCGGTCATTTCCGCTTCTTCGTGATGCTCCATCGCCGCTGCGCTGGTAGCGGCAAGCGGCTGGGCCGTCGCAACGCTGCCGAGGGCGAGCAGGCTGGTGCCGAGAAGAAGGGCGAGAGGTGTCTTGATCATATTGGGTTCCTATCGAAAACTGTTATGTCCAGCTAACACGGCAAAGTATCACCTGCAACGATTTCACTGGCTAATCACTGTCGTTCGTCGAGGCCGGTCGTCGGTTGGTCGGTACACGCGCTTTTACGGAAATCAGGCTTTCTGCCACTGGTTGAGGCGGAACCATTTGGTGATGATATATTTGGTGCCTTGCTCGACCGGCGTTCCGGCGTGCAGCGTGCTGAGATTGGGCGTGCCGTCGGGGCTCATATTATTCCATATCAGCAACATGCCGCGGCGCGGTTCGACCTGATATTGCAGCTGCGGGAAGGCGGTCGCGCCGCCCTTTTCCGGTTCGTTGAGATAGGCCATCGCGGTCCAGGTGCGCTGGCCACCATTGGGGCCTTCAAACTGCCAGTAGCTTTCACCCTGGTGGAAAAAGTCGTGATGGTCCTTGAACTGCTGACCGGGCTGGTAGCGCTGACCCTGCAGGATTTCACTGTGGCTTTGCGGCAGGCCCAGCAATGTGCAAATCGATTGGTCGATGCGGCGGATATCGGGATTGGCCGGGTCGACATTGCAACTATAGCTGGTGCGATAGCCCGCCTGTTCGGTGCCCTTGTAGAGCGACGAAGGCTGGCTATCACTGTCGATCATCTCGATCAGCAGGTCGCAATCGGCATCGCTGATGAAATTCTGGTGGACATAGAGTTGCACGAACGGGCTTTCCAGCCACTGAACCCGGGGATGGGCATTCAATGTTTCGGTAACCCGCCGGCCCATCTCGGCTATTCTTTTGGGACTGGCATAGAGACTGGTCTGTTTTTTTGAAAAAGCCCGGGTCATGCTCTGCAATCTAGTCGATGACGCGGCCACGTACCATCACCCAGTCGATTTTTTCCAGGACCCGGACATCGTCCAGCGGATTGCCGTTGAAGGCAATCAGATCGGCGGAATAGCCAACCGCGATACGACCGATTTCCTTGTCCATGTCGAGCGCTCTGGCCGCGCCCGTGGTGGCGCTGGCAATCGCTTCGCGCGGGGTCAGGCCGGCATCGACCATCAGCTGGAATTCTTCGGCATTGCGACCATGGGGATAGACGCCGGCATCGGTCCCGAATACGATCGGCACACCCAGTTTTTTGGCCGATGCTACCGCCTTGCCGACCGTGTTCAGCGTCATCCGGATTTTCTCCTCGACGACCGGCGTGTATATGCCCTTGCCCAGCCCTTCGCTGACGCCCTGAAAGGCCATCAATGTCGGAACCATCGCGGTGCCATTGGCCTTCATCACTTTCAACGCTGCCTCGTCTGCAAATGTGCCATGTTCGATCGTATCGATACCGGCCCGAGATGCAGCTTCGATGCCGCGCGCGCCATGAGCATGGGCCATGACCTTGAGGCCCAGCGAATGGGCGGTGTCGGCGATGGATTGCATTTCCTCGTTGGTAAACTGCGCGCCCAGCCCGCGACCCTGCTGGGACAGGACGCCGCCGGTTGCGGTGATCTTGATAATATCGGAACCGGCGCGGCTGGCCTTGCGCACTTTTTCGGCACATTGGACCGCGCCGGTGCAGGCATAGCCGCTGGTCAGCAGAGCGTTGACGTCTTCGGTAAAGCCCGAAACGTCGCCATGGCCGCCGACGATTGCCAGTGGCGGTCCGGCGGCGATGATGCGTGGTCCGGGGATGATGCCGTCGGCGGTGCCGCGGCGCAGCGAAAAGGCGCTATATTGTGAGGAGCCTGCTTCGCGTACGGTGGTGAAGCCGGCCTTGGCGGTGACCAGCGCATTTTTCGCACCGACAACCACGCCCCATTCCGCCGGCTCGGTGGTTTCTTTCCAGAAATCACCACCCGGATCACCGGTCAAATGAACGTGCAGGTCGATCAGGCCGGGCATTACGGTTTTGTCGGAAAGGTCGATGACTTCTGCCGCCGCGTTGGGCGCAGAATCAGGGCCGATCCGGATTTCGGCAATCTTGCCTTCGCGGACGATGATCGTGGCCGGACCGGTTGGCTGAGCGGCTGCATCGGTCAGCAGACTGCCTATGCGAATGATCTGGTCTTGCGCTAACGCACTACCCGAAATTGTGATCGCTACAAAAGTGGCGATAGCCAAACCAAATGCACGTTTCATGATATTTCTCTCCGTCGTTATCAGGCCTTATTGCGGAGCGCTGTTGCAAGTTGCAACAAGAAAGGAATCTGTCCTGAAGACGATTTTGCCTTGAGGCTGCGGAGCCGGTTAAAAGCTGCTCGAATGATCGTTTCTTTTTTGGCAAATATAAAATCGAAACTGGACGGGACACCGATGCCATTATGGGGCCCAAGAAATAGCGATATTCCAACCGTTAGCTTCTGTCAGAAGGCGATATTTCCCAACCGGATCGACCGATCGGATACCGTCACCGGAAACAGTCGCATTTACAGTTAATCGATCGCTAACTTGATTGGGTTAGGACTGTGGATTGTCGCCCTTTCTATCAATAGGAAATTGATTCCGGTTATGAAGCATGAGAAGTTTGATATTGCCGACCCGAAGCTGATTGATGCGGTGGCCCGTTCCTGCGGGGAAGTTACCGTCGGCTGCGCCGATGTAGGCGGTCTCGTTGAGGAAGTGATGGCGAATGCCGACGAAATGCGCGATCGCCGCGAGCTATTGCAGGATGTGATTGCAAAACTGGCCGATGACCAGAAACGCGTCACGGATTCCACCAACGAGGCACGCATGCTGTCGAAACGGGCGAAGGATGACCTGCACGACAGCACCGGCGTCATCCGGATGTCGATGCAGGAATTTGGGGATTTGACCAATCTGGTCGTCGCGCTTGCCGAGCATATTACCGGATTTGCAGGTGCCATGGACCAGGTGCGCCGGGTTTCCCAGAATATTGACAGGATTGCCAATACCACCAGCATACTCGCCCTGAATGCTGCGATCGAAGCCCATCGCGCCGGTGCCGCAGGGGCAACATTTGCGGTGGTTGCAGCAGAGGTCAAGCAACTGGCGTTCAACACACGCGAAGCGACAGATGAAATATCCGCCACGGTCAACTCGCTGGGCGTCGAAGCCGAAAGCTTGGTAGAGAAAATAGAAAAGGGCGTCAGCAAGAGCAATGATGCCCAGCGGAATTTTCAAAAAATTGATGAAACGGTCAGCAGGATTTCCGATCTGGTCTGGCAGGTCGATGAGCAGAATAGCGACATTGCCGACAGCACAGGCCTGATCCACAATAAAGTGCAACAGGTGCAGGATGTCCTCGATCATTTTTCGGAGAGCGCGGACCGGAATAATATCAGTCTGGAATCCGCGAAAGACAAGGTGAACGACCTTGAAACAATGTCGAAAGTCATGTTCGACCAACTGGTCCAGAGCGGTTTTGCAACAGAGGATCGAAAATTTGTTGATCTGGCGATCGCCGGCAGGGACGAACTGGTCACAATCGTCGAACAGGCTTTGGCCAGCGGAGAATTGACAACGGAGCAGCTGTTTGACCGGGAATATCGCGAGATACCCGGCTCCAATCCGACGCGCTACGACAACAGGTTCAATGCCTTTGCCGACGCCAAGGTGCAGCCGCTACTGGACAGATATCGGAAAAAGGACGCGATTATCAGTTGCGGCGCCACCAATATTGACGGCTATCTGCCAACCCATGTCAGCGAGCGGTCGCGTGAGCCCAATGGTGATCCGGTGCATGATGACAAATATTGCCGCAATCGCCGGATATTCATGGACGATATGACCAAACGCGCCATTGAACAAAGGGACCGGCCGTTCAGCGTCTCGGTATACCGGTTCATTCGTACCGCGGATGATAAATCTACGGCGGGCAAACAGGTCTTCGTTCCGCTCTATTTTGATGGAAAATATTGGGGCAATTTCGAATTGCTTTATCTCGACTAGTCTGCCGGACCCCTGGCTGAACCGGTCGACTGATCTGGCGTATCAAAAAGACCCGCTGCCCTTTCAGGCAGCGGGTCTTTCGGTTTCCATATCCTGTCTTACCAGAAGAAGTTGTAGATTACGTCAATGACTTCGCCGGTATAAGTGTCGACCAGCAGGACATCGTCATAATAGCGGACCCAGCGGGTTCCGGCATAAGCGGCGGGCAATCGGTAGCGCCAGGGGTCGTTGATCCAGTAGCGCGAACTGTAGAAGGCGGAACCAAGATAGACCCCGATGCTCCAGCGATTATAGCTGTGTGCCCGATAGGGTGAATAATAGCGGCCGAGCCGGTAATAGCTGCGGTTTGCCTGACGATAACGCCGCCAGTCATAGCGCTGGTTGCTGCGCCAGTTGCGGTTCCAGTTGCGATTGTTCCGCGCGGAATTGCGATTATTTCTTACCTGGCGGTTGTCCCGGTAGCGACGATCGATGCGGCCATCCCGGTTGCTGTCCACCCGTCGGTCGACGCGGTTGTTATTGTTGCGATCATAACGTCGGTCAATCTGGCCATCGCGGTTGCGATCAAAGCGCCGATCAACCCGGCCATCTCGATTGCTATCGCCGCGTCGGGCCGCGCGCTGCTGGGTGACTTGACGGCTCTGCGTTACATTGCGATTGCGTTGTTGCGCGGCTTGCCGATTTTGTGTCGCGGTCCGTTGGGTCGTGCGCGAACGGGCATCATTGCTGACATTGCGGTTGCTCCGGGTCTCGCTGCGCGCGCTGCGGCTTTCTGTCCGGCTTTGTTGGCTGACCTGAGCCGATCCGCGGTTGTTGTTATTCTGCGCTCGCGCCTGGCCGCGGCTGCTGTTCCTGTTGGTGCCACGATTAGCGCGGCGATCGCGCTGCGCTGCCGCCTTGCCGGTCAGATTTGCCGGGACCGCGTTGGCGGCCAAGTCAAGGCGGGGGGCAATTTCGGCGGCGGATGCGGCGGCGGGCGTCAACATCGTGGCCGCCATCAGACCTGTGATCAAAAATATACGCATGGCTTACTCCTGTTGCTGGCGACTCCATGTGCCGCATCTGTGCAACAGGTGATAGGTTATTAACCCTGTCAGAGTCCTGAACTGACCTGTTATGTTCAGGAAAGGTAGGTTGAATCTGAACAAAACAGGTCAGTTCAATCCATTCCCGCGCAGGGGGACAAGGCCTAATCCTTCAGATTATCCTTCTCCAGCCACTCTTCCAGCCATTTGATTGTATATTCGCCGGACTGGAATTCCTTGTCGTGGACCAGTTTCTGGTGAAGCGGGATCGTGGTCTGGACGCCTTCGATGACCATCTCGTCCAGCGCCCGTGCCAGTCGCATCATGCAGCCGTCGCGGGTACGGCCATAGACGATCAGCTTGGCAATCATGCTGTCATAATAAGGCGGGATCGAATAGCCGGCATAGAGCCCGCTATCGACGCGGACATGCATGCCGCCGGGCGCATGATAGCTGGTGACCTTGCCGGGCGACGGTGCCCAGGTCTTCGGATTTTCGGCGTTGATCCGGCATTCGATGGCATGGCCGCTGAACACCAGGTCTTCCTGTTTTACCGACAGATCGCGGCCGTCGGCGATACGGATCTGTTCGCGGACCAGATCGAAACCGGTGATCATTTCGGTGACCGGATGCTCGACCTGCAGGCGCGTGTTCATCTCGATGAAGTAGAATTCGTCATTCTCGTAGAGAAATTCGATCGTGCCGGCACCGCGATAGCTCATGCCCTTCATTGCGTCGACGCAGACCTTGCCCATGGCTTCGCGCTGCTCGGCGCTGATCACCGGAGACGGCGCTTCCTCGAGCACTTTCTGGTGGCGACGCTGCAGCGAACAGTCGCGCTCGCCAAGATGGATGGCATTGCCGCGGCCATCGCCGAAGACCTGAAATTCGATATGACGGGGATCGCCGAGATATTTTTCGATATAGACGGTGGCGTCGCCAAAGGCCGCCTTGGCCTCGGTACCGGCCTGCTTCATCTGGGTTTCAAGCTCGGTTTCGCTGTTGACCACTTTCATGCCGCGACCACCGCCGCCGGAAGCCGCCTTGATGATCACCGGATAGCCAACCTGCTTGGCGACCTGCTTGGCTTCCTCGATTTCGCTGACCGCCCCATCGGAGCCGGGGACCAAGGGAATGCCGAGATCGCCGGCGGTCTTCTTGGCGGCAACCTTGTCGCCCATGATTTTGATATGTTCCGGCTTGGGGCCGATCCATTTAATTCCGTGCGCTTCGACCACTTCGGCAAAATGCGCATTTTCGGAGAGGAAACCATAGCCGGGATGGATCGCATCCGCGCCGCTGATTTCGGCAGCGGAAATGATCGCCGGGATCGACAGATAGCTGTCGGCGGCTGGCGGCGGGCCGATGCAGACCGCCTGATCGGCGAGCCGCACATGCATCGCATCGGAATCGGCGGTGCTGTGCACGGCGACGGTTTCGATGCCCAGTTCCTTGGCCGCGCGCAAAATCCGAAGGGCAATTTCCCCGCGATTGGCAATCAGGATTTTTTCAATGGTCACGCTGCGAACCTCAAGCGATCACGACCAGAGGCTGGTCAAATTCTATCGGCTGGCCGTTTTCAACCAGGATGGCCTTGACCGTACCGGCGGTTTCAGCGGTGATCGGGTTCATCACCTTCATTGCTTCGACGATCAGCAAGGTATCGCCCACCGCGACCTTGTCGCCGACGCTGATGAAATTGGCGGCGCCAGGCTCGGGGGCGAGATAGGCGGTGCCGACCATCGGTGATTTTTGTGCGCCGGCATGATCGTCAACCGGAGCGGCTTCCGGAGCCGGGGCTGCTGCTGCCGCGGCAGGAGCGGGTGCGGAGGCGACCGGTGCGGATACATAAGTTCCGCCACCACGTGCGACCTTGATCTTGCGATCGCCATCCTCGACTTCAATCTCGGTCAGACCGGCTTTTTCGAGTATCGCGGCCAGATCACGGACCAGCTTGATATCCACGTTCATGCCTTCGCCCGTTTCTTTCTTTGCAGACATATTTTGTCCCTATGCTGTCGTTAAAATTTGCTCGCCGCATCCAGCGCGAGTTGATAACCCAAAGCACCAAAGCCGCAAATGCTTCCTTTTGCAACCGGTGCGATGAAACTCTTGTGCCGATATTCTTCTCGCGCGGCGGGATTGGAGAGATGCACTTCAATAACCGGAGTGCGGATCGCCTTGATCGCATCGAACAGGCCGAGCGATGTATGAGTCAATGCTCCGGCGTTGAGAATTACCGCGTGCGCATCATCCGCAGCCGCTTCGTGCAGCCAGTCGATCAGATGGCCTTCATGGTTGCTCTGGCGAATGTCGACGTCGAAACCCAGCGTATGGGCATGGTCTTCAATCTGTCCGGCGATCTCGTCGAGTGTCGCCGAACCGTATATTTCCGGTTCGCGCATGCCGAGCAGGTTGAGATTGGGTCCGTTCAATACAAAGATGGTCTTGGCCGCCAAGATATTGCTCCTTCCCAAAGGCTTTTGGTTGCGACTGGAGCGACCTCTTTATATGGCTCGTTTTTGAAAAGCGAGATCAAAGACATGAAAGTTATCGAAATGGCTCAAATTCAGATACGATTGAATGGTGAAGATCACCGGCTTGCATCTGGCCAGTCGATTGCAGATCTGGTGCGATCGCTTGGTCTGGACCCGGCCAAGGTCGCGGTGGAGCGCAATCGCGATATAGTCACGCGGTCGACGCTGGAGGATGTCATGGTCGAACAGGGTGACGAACTGGAAATCGTCCATTTTGTTGGCGGCGGCGCTGAAGACGATAGCTGGACCGTGGCGGGAAAGACATTTCGGTCGCGGCTGATTGTCGGTACTGGCAAATATAAGGATTTTGAAGAAAATGCTGCCGCGGTTGAAGCATCCGGTGCGGAGATTGTCACCGTGGCCGTCCGTCGCGTCAATGTCATGGACCGCAACCAGCCGGTGCTGATGGACTATATTGATCCGAAAAAAATCACCTATCTCCCGAACACCGCCGGCTGCTTCAATGCCGAGGATGCGATCCGCACCTTGCGTCTGGCGCGCGAAGCCGGGGGCTGGGACCTGGTCAAGCTGGAAGTGCTCGGCGAGGCGAAGACATTATATCCCAATATGCGCGAAACGCTCGAGGCGACCGAAGTGCTGGCCAAGGAAGGGTTCAAGCCGATGGTCTATTGTGTTGATGATCCGATTGCCGCGAAGCAACTCGAAGACGCAGGCGCGGTGGCGATCATGCCGCTTGGTGCGCCCATCGGGTCGGGGCTGGGTATCCAGAACCGGGTCACGATCCGGCTGATCGTCGAGGGTGCCAATGTACCGGTGCTGGTCGACGCCGGTGTCGGCACAGCGAGCGATGCGGCTGTCGCGATGGAGCTGGGCTGTGATGGCGTGCTGATGAATACCGCTATTGCCGAAGCCAAGGAACCGGTCCGGATGGCGCGGGCGATGAAGCTTGCTGTCGAGGCAGGTCGCGAGGCCTATCTGTCCGGCCGGATGGGACGTCGGATGTATGCCGACCCGTCGAGTCCGCTCTCCGGGCTGATTTAGTGTCCTAATACAGCATGATTCGGTGTCATCTGTAACTAGTTGATTCGTAACAAAAGTTACATGATGTTAAATTGGTCGATCAGCGATTGTCGTTGGTCGAAGCCGTCTGCTGTTTGCCGATTACAATGGTGGTTTATCGAAGTTGAGATGCTCGTCCGGGATCGTTCCCCTATCCAAGATGGTGAGGCGGGAGCATGACCCTAGTCTCTCCAGATAGCCCTTCCCCGGCCCGATGGATATTCCGCTCCCGACCTCACCCCATAAGGGCAGCGCCGGCCCCCTTTTTTCCGGCACCGCTCAGAAAAATTTTGAGGAGTGAGAAAATGTCGAATATTATCTTTACCAAAGCCCTTTGTGCAGCCGCTGCGATCGCGATAACTGCGACCGGTCTTTCTGCCAGCGCCAATGCCCAGAACCGGACCGTGCGTTCGGTTGAAGTCAGCTATGCCGATCTTGATCTGAACAGCGAAGATGGTCAGTCCACGCTGCAGGGTCGCCTGAAAGGAGCTGTCCGCAAGGTCTGTGGAAGCTATGACTCGAAAAATCTCTTGGAAATGCAAGACCACAGCGCCTGCATGGAGCAGGCCAGTGCCTCGGCCCAGCGCGCCAGCGTGACGATCATGGCTGCGGCAAAAGCCGGCAAATCTACCGAAACGGCGATGGCTATCAGCAACTAGAATAAAATTTCAAGAGCTGCAGTCCCCAACAAGCAGCCATATTCTAGCCAAACCAAACTCCAACAACCCCGGTGTCCCTTACACCGGGGTTATTTTATATAGCGCCTGGTCCGATTATAAGTATTGTTCGAATATATTTAACATTTTATGCCTATAAATATTGAGATATTTAAGCATAATAAGAACTAGTTCTTCATTATATATAAATACAGGTCATAAATGATATAATTTATGCTTGTTAACTGAAGATGTTAACCAAATTTTAATCTATGATTCCCTATAGAAGAGGGACTGTAACGGGGGGCGTTTATCAGGTCCGTCCGTACATGTGCATGATGAAAAAGCGCAAAACCGGATGTTATTGGAGGTTTTATGGGAGTTCATCGGCACACAAAACCAATGCAGGTTATCGGACCGTTCGGCGAAGCCTTGAGCCTTGCCGATCTACCGAAAAATAATACCACGCGATGGGTGATCCGGCGGAAAGCGGAAGTGGTGGCTGCCGTCAACGGTGGTTTGCTGAGCCTCGAAGAGGCCTGCACCCGATATGACCTTTCGCTGGAAGAATTTTTCTCATGGCAAGAAGCGATCGACAAGTCTGGCTTGCCGGGTTTGCGGATCAGCTATCTTTCCAAATATCGTACCGAAAATCGGGCAAGCTAGGAAAATCCTGACCATGTCCCTGACTTTGCCAGGGGCGCACCCGACGGAAGATCCGCCTGCAGACCTTCACTGATCGAAAGCCTTACATCATGCCAAATAAACGGGTCCTTGTCATTGACGAGGAGAGTGCCTTCACGCGACTTTTGCAAGATGATCTGGAGCAGCGCGCCATATCCGTGGCTTGTGTCTATTCACCTGGAGATGAGAAGGGAGCCATGGCCTTTGCTCCGGACGCCGCCGTCATCGATGAAGATATACTCGCAAATGAAGCGGCTGACCTTATCCAAACATTCGACCAGATGTCGTCCAAATTGCCGCTCGTCCTGATGACCGGAACAGACCCAACACTGACCCAGGAGGCCTCGGATCCGGTGCAGGCGGCCAACGCGCAGATTGTTGCCACCATATCCAAGCCTTTCGAACCCAATGTGCTCGCGAAGCTGATCGATCAATATGCAAATGTCAGTGACCAAACCATTTTGGAGTCAGAATATATATCGGCCCTGATCGCCAGCAACCGCTTGATTGACAATCTCGTCGTCGAATTTCAATCGAAGCATGCGCTGACCGACGGGCGCGTGGTAGGCTATGAAGCCTTGTCGCGGGTGAAGACCAGGCGGGCGATCAGTCCGGCGACAATTTTTTCAGCAGCAACCGAAATACCTCTTGAAATAGAGGCAACGCTGAACGTCATCGACCAGGTGATGAAACTCGCAGGCTTGCTGAGGGCGCGCGGAAAATGCGTGCCGGTATCGTTTAACTGTAGCGCGATATTGCTGGCCCGATCGGATTTCGTCGACGCGCTGTGTAGCCGCTTGCAACGGCATGGGAGTTTATGCGGGTCGGTTATCATGGAAATTACCGAAGAGAACCGGCTTGCCAATATCAAGGTCGTTGCCGAAATCTGTCATATGCTGTCGCGATACGGACTGAAGGTTTCGATTGACGATTATGGCACGGGTCAAAGTAATATCGACCGGATTGCCGAAATTCCCTTTGCCGAGCTGAAACTGGACAAGGAAATTTTCTGGGCTTTTTGCGAGGGTCGTTTACCGATCACGATCCTCGAATCGATCATCGATTTTTGCCATATGCGAAGAGCCACGACGGTGGTCGAGGGTATTGAAACGCCCTTCCATCTTGAAAAAGCCCGGCTCCTTGGCGCGGATCAGGGGCAAGGGTTTTACTGGGGACACGCAATTTCACCGCAATATCTGGTCAGGGACTGGTGCGGATTGCCTGCCTGATATCCCGGGATTATCCGAGTCCGGAAAACCAGCTTTCTTTCATGGTTGTCCCTTTCCGCTGGGCCGGGGTTGATCTGTGTTTTACCGGTCGCTTCAGTCCCCCCGGTCGAAGCTTAACGGATTCGCTTATCGGACAGATTTGCATTAGGCTCGAGGTAACAAGAGTGGCTTGAGGATATTGCGATGAAACAGCTTAGCGCACTGGATGCGATGTTTGCCTACACGGAAACCCCGAATACGCCGATGCATATCGGGCAATTGCTGATCTATGATCCGTCGACCGCACCGGGTGGCAAGGTCGGGTTCAAGGATATCCTCCGCTACATTGAAGGACGTCTCGACGGCGCGCGGCTTTTCCGGCAAAAACTGGTGCGGGTCCCGCTCGACCTCGATCATCCTTATTGGATCAATGACGAGAATTTTGATCTCGAGTTTCACGTTCGCCATATTGCCTTGCCGAAGCCGGGCGACTGGCGGCAACTGTGCATCCAGGCGGCGCGCATCTATGCCCGGCCAATGGACATGAACAAGCCGCTTTGGGAATATACGGTGATCGAGGGACTCGATAATGTCGAGGGCGTGCCCAAAGGCAGTTTCGCGATGCTGCACAAAATGCATCATGCGGCGATTGATGGCCAGTCGGGTCTGCAAATGACGCTTGCGCTGCACGATCTCGACGCGGAGATGAAACCGCGCAAATTCGATATGGTGTTTGAACCAGAAAAAGATCCCAATCCGTTCGCCTTGCTCGCCAAGGCGCAGTTCAACAATATTGCCAATCCGGTCCGGGGGCTGCAGAATCTGCAAAAACTGATTCCGATGCCGAAGCGGTTGTTCGACGTGCAGCGCGAATTTCGCCAGCGTGACGATGCAAAGGGCAGTATTCCAAAGACCCGCTTCAACAAGAAGCTCAGTCCGCACCGTGTTTTTGATGGACAGGAATTTGCCCTGTCGGACATCAAGAAAATTCGTGAAGCCTTTCCCGGTGCGACCGTCAACGACGTGATGATCGCGGTGGTCAGTGGTTCGATGCGCGGATATCTCGAAGCCAAGGATGACCTTCCCGACAAGACAATGAAAATCGGCGCTCCGGTTTCGGTGCGGACAGACGATGACAAGGATAGCGCCGGCAATCAGGTGACAATGATGCAGGTCGGCGTTGGTACGCATCTGGCCGATGCGGGCGAGCGGCTGAAATTCATCATGGAGGAAACCCGCCGGTCCAAGGCGATGACCCAGGCGATGGGGGCAAAGACGCTGATGGAATTGTCCGGTGCGATGCCCGCCGGCTTGACCGCAGCCGGGACCAAGATGATGGTCCGCGCCGGTATCGTCGATCGTCTCAATCCGGCGGTGAATACGGTGGTTACCAATGTTCCGGGGCCGATGGTGCCGATGTATTTCGCCGGTGCCCAACTGGTCAAGAGCTTTGGCATGGGAATACTGGCCGAGGGACAGGGGCTGTTCCATGTCGTGACCAGCTATAATGGCAATGTCATCCTGACCTTTCTCGCGGACCGGAATATCATGCCCGATCCGGAATTTTACGCGACCTGCATTGCGCGAAGTTTTTCCGACTTGCTGGCAGCGGCAGCCAGCGCGAAATCGGCGGCGTCGCAAAAGACCAAGGAAAAGAAGGCCAAGCAGCCGAAAAAACCCAAAAAACGAGTTGCTTCCTCTGCCGCTACGGCAGGCAGGAGTCGTACGAAAACAAGCAGGAATTAGCGGCTTTGAGGCTTGACTCATCGGGCCTGATTGCGCATCGCTTCGGTTAATCATTCGATTAACAAAAGGGACTCGTCATGAGCAAAGTAGAATTTAACGACCGCGTCGCCATTGTCACCGGCGCTGGCGCCGGTCTGGGCCGCGAACATGCCAAGGAACTGGCGCGTCGCGGCGTGAAAGTTGTCGTCAACGATTTTGGCGGCGCGCGCGATGGTACCGGTGGCTCTGCGACCGTAGCCGAGCAGGTGGTTGCCGAAATCGAAGCCGAAGGCGGCGAAGCCATGGCCGCGGGTTGCAGCGTTACCGACATGCCGGCGGTTGAGAAAATGGTCGCCGACGCGATTGCCAAATGGGGCCATGTCGACATTCTCGTCAACAATGCCGGTGTCCTGCGCGACAAGAGCTTCCACAAAATGTCGATGGAAGATTTCCAGTTTGTCATGGACGTCCATCTCACCGGCAGCGCCAATTGCACCAAGGCCGTCTGGGATCATATGCGCGAACGCCAATTTGGCCGGATCGTGATGACCACATCCTCGACCGGTCTCTATGGCAATTTCGGCCAGGTCAATTATGGCGCGGCGAAAATGGCTCTGGTTGGCATGATGAACAGCCTGCACCAGGAAGGGGCTGGCAAGGGCATCCATATCAACTGTATTTCTCCCGTTGCTGCCACCCGCATGACCGAGGACATCATGCCGGAAGACGTGTTGAAAATGCTGGTTCCCGAAGCGGTGACGCCTGCCGTGGTCTATCTGTGCAGCGATGGCGCGCCGTCGAAGACCATTTTGACCGCCGGCGCTGGCGGCTATGCCGCTGCGAAAATCTTCGAAACAGAAGGTATCTGGCTGCCTGAAGACAAGCGCAGCGCCGAAGCAATCGCCGAGAATATCGACCAGATTCTCGACGAAACCGGCATGCAGGAATATGCCAATGGCGGTGGCCAGGGCGGCAAATTCTTCCGCCGGATGCAGGAAGTCATGAAGGGCTAAAAGACCCGCAAACAGGAGAAATAATATGCCAACGATCAAAGCAAGCGAACTGGAATCCTGGAAGGGCAAGGAAGTCGGTGTGTCCGACTGGGTTCTCGTCGACCAGGACCGGATCAACAAATTTGCCGACTGCACAGAGGATCACCAGTTCATCCATGTTGACGAGGAAAAAGCCAAGGCAACGCCCTTTGGCGGCACCATCGCGCATGGATTGCTGACACTCTCGCTGCTGCCGAAGTTGTCCTACGGCACGACGCTCGGTCTCGAAGGCACGGTGATGGGCATCAACTACGGCTTTGACAAGGTCCGCTTCCTCAATCCTGTCCGCGCCGGTTCAAAGGTTCGTGGCCGTCATACATTGGTCGATGCGGTCGAGAAGCAGCCGGGCCGCTGGCTCCTGACCTATAATGTCGTGGTCGAGATTGACGGCATCGAAACGCCGGCACTGATCGCGACATCACTGGTGATGATCGTGGTCGGTTAAGCCGACGAGCAGATCATGGAATCGAGGACTCCGGACTGGTTCCGGGGTCCTTTTTTTCTGCTTCCCTTCATGCTCCAGGATATCGGTTCAGGAATGGAAAATGGTGACCGGGAAAGCGAGCGACATATTAGGTTTTGCAGATATGTTTAGCGTGGTCAAAAGAAATGGTGGCAATCGGTTTGGCTGGCAACGCTGCGCAGGTCCCGCTTATAGCGCAACCAGTTCATAAGACAGAGTTCCTTGCATGATTCACACCGCTCGACTAAGTCGTTTGCAACTGTCACGGGGCCGGAAAAGCTTGGGGAAAATTTGCAATGTCGATACGGCAGATCGCCGCGCTTCCCTATAAAACCGATGATCCCGCCGTCAATGCGCCCGCGCGGATCATGCTGATCACCTCCCGCGAAACCAAACGCTGGATCATACCAAAGGGCAATATCGGCTCGGGCCAACTGCCCCACAGTGCCGCCGCACAGGAAGCAGAAGAAGAGGCGGGAATATTGGGCGCAACCTGTCCGACGCCGCTTGGCAGCTATCGCTATCGCAAGAAGAAACGCAACGGCGCATCGGTCTGGGTCGATGTCAGCGTCTTTCCCTTTGCGGTGACCGAGGAACTGTCAACCTGGGACGAGCAGCATGAACGCGAGCGTCGATGGTTTTCGCTGGAGGATGCAGCGGAAGCGGTTGATGAGGAGGATTTGCGCAACCTGATCCGTTCCTTCGGCGCAGCCGATTTCTGGGCCGCCACCCGATCCACCAATATCATCGATACCGTCGCACAAAAAACAGGGGTCAATATTATGTTTGCCTGGTTTCAACGCCTGCTCCCGCATCAGGGGAATTTTTTCGACCTGTTTGAAAGGCATGCCGCGACTTTGGTGGCGGGGGCCGATGCGCTTGCAAGATTGCTTCAGGGCGGCAAGGGAATGGGCGACCATATTCGTGAAATTGTCGAACGCGAACATGATGCCGATGAAATTACCCGCGAAGTCTTAAACACGGTGCGCCGGACCTTTCTGACCCCCTTTGATCGCAGCGCCATCTCCGACCTTATCGCTTCGATGGATGATGCCATTGACGAAATGCAGAAAACCGCCGGTGCCATTGAATTATATGATGTCACCAGCTTTGATCAGGAAATGATCGATATGGCGGCGATCATCGTCGATGCGGCGCGTCTGACCGCGGAGGCGATGCCGCTGCTCCGCGATGTGGCCGACAATGGTGATCGCCTGCATGAACTCACCGAGCGACTGGTCCGGATGGAGGGCCATGCTGACGAAATTCACGCAGCGGGACTTAAAAAACTGTTTCAGGAACATGGTGAAAAGGACACGCTGCGTTTCATCATCTGGCGGGAACTTTACCAGCATATGGAACGCGTCGTCGACCGGTTTGAAGATGTTGCGAACGAGATTGATGGTCTCGTGATTGACCACGGCTGAAGCGGTTCAGGATAATGGATAACAGCATCGCTTTCCCGCTCCTCTTCGGGCTTGTCGGGCTCGCGCTCGCCTTTGATTTTCTCAACGGCCTGCATGACGCGGCCAATTCTATCGCAACCGTGGTTTCGACCCGTCTGCTGTCGCCGGTTGCGGCGGTGATTTTCGCGGCACTCGGTAATTTTGCTGCCTACTGGCTGGTCGGACTGCATGTGGCGGAAACCGTCGGCAAAGGCATTATCGACAAGGATGTCGTCACGCCGACGGTCGTGTTCGGCGCGCTCATCGGCGCCATGTTCTGGAATGTACTGACCTGGCTCAAGGGCATTCCCTCTTCCTCAAGCCATGCCCTGATTGGCGGTCTGCTCGGCGCCGGCATTGCGCATGCCGGATTCAGCGCGGTCGAATCGTCCGGCACGATCAAGACACTGGTTGCCATCTTCCTTTCTCCGATGATCGGCTTCCTGATCGCAATGGTGCTGATGCTGGTGACGGCATGGCTGTTCCGCCCCGTACAGCCGCGCAAGGCAGAAGGTGTTTTCAAGGTCTTTCACCTGATCTCGTCGGCGGCCTATTCGATCAGCCACGGCGCGAATGATGCGCAAAAGACAATGGGGATTATCGCGGTTTTGCTCTATTCGACCGGCTATCTCGGCAGTGAATTTTATGTCCCCAACTGGGTGGTTATCAGTTGCTATGTGGCGATATCGCTGGGGACGCTTTCCGGGGGCTGGCGGATCATAAGAACCATGGGTACCAAGCTTACCAAACTCAATCACCATAACGGGTTTTGTGCATCGACGGCAGGCTCCCTTGTCGTATTCGGTGCCTCGGCAATGGGAATCCCGGTCTCGACGACCCATGCCATCACCGGCAGCGTGGTCGGCGTCGGCGCGGCACGACGGGCCTCGGCCGTACGCTGGAGCGTCGCCAGCCGGGTCGTCATGGCTTGGTTCATAACTATCCCGGCCAGCGCGGCGGTGGGCGCCATCTTCTATTGGCTCACGCGATTGTTCTGACCTGGGCGATACCGGTCTGGTTCAGGGCTTGCCGGCAATCCTGATACATTGGCCGGTCACCCATTCCGAAGCCGGTGCGCAAAGGTAGAGCGTGAGTGCGCCGATATCCTGCGGCGTGCCCAGTCGTCCGGCGGGCAAGCCAAGCGTGTCCTCAAAGCCGATGAAATCCTCATCCGTCATATCCAGCGCTTTTTTCACCGTGTCGGTCGGGACAAAGCCGGGAAGGATTGCGTTGACCCGCGTTTTCGGCCCGAGTTCGTGGGCGAGTGTCTTGGTCAGCATCAGCACGCCGGCCTTGGCGGCGCTATAATGGCCGCTGCCGGGGAACGGCTCCTCAGCGGCGAGCGAGCTGGTGTTGACGATCCGGCTGCCCTCGCCGAAATGCTTGCAGGCGGCGCGGACCCCATGGAAGACCGAAGTCAGGTTTGTCGCCAGCGTCTTGTCCCACTCGGCTTCGTCAAGCTCGGTCAGAGGCGCGGAGATCAGCGAGCCGCCAGCATTGTTGATCCAGATATCAAGCCTGCCGAACGCATCAACCGCGCGCTGGGCGAGTGCTTCCATATCTTCGGCGCTGGTCACGTCGGCGGCATGGGCGATGGCCCGTCCGCTGCTGTTGCCGGCGTTGATTTCGTCCGCTACCCGGCTGATCTCTTCCATACTGCGCGAGGCGCAGACGACGTTGCAGCCCGCATCGGCGAGCGTTTTGGCCATGCCTTCGCCAATGCCCCGTCCCGCGCCGGTGATAACGGCGACTTCGCCGGTGAGATCGAATAGTGGGTTGGTCATCATGGGTCTCCTAAAATGTATCGTTCGCCTTGAGCTTGTCGAGCCGCAGGCCACCGAAGGTGAACGGCCTCTCGCGCCAAACCAGATGTTTCGACAGGCTCAGCACGAATTGAGTTGATGTAAAGTCGATTACTCCGCCGCCTCCAGCACTGCCGCCTGCTTCGCTCTGACCCGAATAGGAATGGCGCTCATCAAAGGAATGCCAGTGCGTTTGTCGAAGTCGCGGTCGTTATAGGACAGCCGTCCGGTATTGCCGCCTGCGCCGAGCGGATCTTCTGTCTCGTCGGGGTTGGTGCCCCAACTGTGCGGCGTGGAAACGCAGCCGGGGCGAACGGTCTTGTCGGCCTTGGCCACGCAGCTGATGAAAGCGCGGGCGGATTCCAGTTCGACCGGCTGATCCTCGGACAGGCCGAGTGCCTCCATGTCGGCGGGGTTCATGAAGGCGGGGTGATGCGGCACGCGTTTGCGCTGCACCGGATCCTCGTGCCAGTTGCTGTTGTGAATCGCGGTCATCCGCCGTCCTATCATCCGGAACGGGAAGTCGCCGTCCTCGACCGGCTCCCCCAGTTTGGCAGCATATTCTGAAAGCTCTTCCATCATCGCGCTGTTGCCGACCGACAGCTTGCCTTCCCAGCCAGCGGGTTTGGGTTGCACGAGCAGCGCTTGTGCTTCAACGATCCCGCCCTTCTGCACCTCTTCATCTTCGTATAGTGTGGCGATATCCGCCGGACAGCCGTTCAGCGATGCGCTCCATGCGCTGATTGGATCGGGGGTTTCGCCGGGCGGGAATGGCGTGGCCTTTTCCTCGCGCTCATCGGGATGGGCGAGCAGCGCCCAGGATTTGACCTTGATCGTCCTGTCCATCTCGGACGCAAGCGCGTGGATGAACTGATATTCCTCGCACAGATCGGAACCTTTTGGAGAATCCATGATTGGCAGGCTGGTCTGGGCATAATTATTTTCAAAGCCCCAGCCCGCGCCAAAGCCGCCGTAGATTTCCGGTGCTGCTGTATTGCCGTGCACTTCATAATGAAGCTTGGGCGCGATGACATAATCGGCGAGTTCGGCGGTTTTCGACATGCGCGGATCGATGCAGACGAGCAGATCGAGCGCCTTCATTGCCTCGAAGGTCTTCAGCTGGTCGGGCCATGCGAGCATCGGATTGCCGCCGAGCACAATCAGCGCCTTCACCTGCTTGTCGCCGGGAGTGAGTATCTCGTCGGGCAGCGCCGAAGTCGGCATGCCGGAAATGCTCTGTTCAAGATCGCGGCTGTGCAGCTTGCGGCCAAAACCCCAAGCCGGGATCGGTCCGGGCGTCGCGGCGATCGGCGGCGCTGGCTTGGTGAACACGCCGGTGCGGCGGTTGAGGTCGCCTTCGCGCAGCCAATGGCCCATGATCGAGGTCAGCGCGAGATTGAGATATTCGGTAATATTGCCGCCGCCCGACATATTGGTGCCGGTGCCGCCGCTGATGCTGGCTTTTTTCCAGCTGCCGTACATCCGTGCCGCGCGCACGATATCTTCCGCCGCCACGTCTGCTCGCTCGGCTGCTGGTCCGGCATCGAACGGTTGCACCGCTTTTTTGAGCGCCTCGAACCCGTCGACATCAGCGGCGACGAAATCCTTGTCGTACAGTTCTTCGTTGATCACGATCTTGGCGATAGCACCGAGCAGAATCGGATCCTGGCCGGGGCGGCATTGCAGGTGAATATCGGCTTGCTTTGCGCTGTCGGTGACGCGGGGATCGATGACGATCAGCTGCATGCCGCGCTTTTTCGCATCGTGGAGTTTCTTTGCCGGATTCATGCCGAGACCGCCGTTCATCGACACCACCGGATTGGTGCCGATCAGCATCAGCCCGTCCCAGTCGCCGACACGCGGCGCACCGGCAAGCCATGGTCCGATCAGGGCGCGGGCAATGCCCTTGCCCGGCTGGTCGATGGTGACGCTGTCATAGACCGACGTCGATCCGATCGATTCCATCAGCGCCAGCATGAAGGCATGGGCGTTGACATTATTATAGCCGAAGGTGCCGACATAGGAGGCGACCGCATCGGGGCCATGTTCGTCGATAATCCGTTCGAGGCGGACGGCGATATCGCGCGCAGCATCGCGCCAGTGTACCGCCTGTTTATCGCCCTGTTTCATGCCGGTGTAGCTGGTCAGCAACCGCGTATCGAAACTGTGGTAATTGGCCAGTTGTCGGCCCTTGATGCAGCTATAGCCCTCGAATTCGGGATTGTCCTTGTCGCCATGGGTTTTCACCGGAACGCCGTTCTCGAAATCCACGATCAATCCGCAATGGGCATGGCAGGCCCGGCACATCACATGTTTCTGACCGGTAAACGCTTCGCTGACCATATTTCTCTCCACATGTTAAATTTAGCAGGGGCAGACCATTGCTTTTTGCAATTTAATCGTTCAATTAACCCGCTATTGATTCAAGCAATATCGCAGGCAAAGGGGTCGTGCCACTGGCCCTATTGATAAGAATTTGGGAGCAAAGCGATGGCAGGCAAACCGAGTGCAGCGGAACTCAAGGATTATACCGAACAGGCAGATGCCTGGTTCAAGGAAAATACCGTGCGGGATCCCGGCTTCATGCTGCCCCTGACCTTCATGGAAGTGTCGACTGACCAGCAGTTTGACTTTCTCCGCGACTGGCAGCGCAAGGTCTATGAGGCGGGCTATCTCGGTGCCAGCTGGCCCAAGGAATATGGCGGCGGCGGTCTCCACAGCGACTATCAGCGCGCGGCGACTCGGGCGATGAAAAAATATGACGCGCCGATCATGCTCAACGCGATCGGCAACGGCTGGGCAGGACCATTGATCCTCGATCTCGGCACGGAAGAGCAGAAGCAGAAATATATCAAGCCGATGCTGAGCGCGGAAGATATCTGGTGTCAGGGTTTCTCCGAACCGGAAAATGGATCGGACCTCGGCAACGCGCAGCTGAAGGCGGTAAAAGACGGTGACGACTATGTCCTCAACGGCTCGAAAATATGGACCTCGCTTGGCGACCGTGCGAAATATATGATCCTGCTCGCGCGCACCGATTTCGACGCGCCGAACAAATATGCCGGCCTCAGCTTCTTTCTCAGTCCGATGAAGATCGACGGCATCACCACCAGCCGGATCAAGAAACTGACCGGCGAATATGGCTTCGTCCAGACCTTCTTCACCGATGCGCGCATTTCCGCCGACTGCCTGTTTGGCGGCGAAGGCAATGGCTGGTCGATGGCGATGAAGACGCTGGAATATGAGCGCGGCGCCAAGGTCAAGCCGGTCGGCGGTTTCTTCGTCAAGGAGCTCGACGTGATGGAAATTGTCGAGCTGGCGAAAACGTCGCTCCGCAACGGCAAGCCTTTGCTCGATGATCCGGTGATGCGCGACAAGATGACGCAATATATGATCGATATCCAGGCGCTCAATCTCAACAATATCCGCCGCCGGATGCCGCAACTGATGCAGGACCGGCCGATGGGGCTACCGCTGATGAACAAGCTGGCGCGCACCGAACTGATCCGCGAACTGACCGAATTTTCGCTCGCCTTCCAGGGCACCAAGGCCGGCTATTATGTCGGCGACGAAAATGCGGTCGATGACGGTTACTGGCATCGCAGTTATCTCAACAGCTTCTCCGCCACGATTGGCGGAGGCACTTCGGAAATCCAGCGCAATATTGTCGGAGAACATGCGCTCGGATTGCCGAAAACGAGATAGAAACCAGGACAGAAACCCGTTCGCCCAGAGCTTGTCGAAGGGCCTTCGAAAGGTGCTTCGACTAACTCAGCACGAACGGAACGAGAGACGAGGATAAGATGGATAATCTAGGCACAATCGGGACAACCGAAGAGCAGATTGAACTGCTGGACGTGGCGACAAATTTCTGTCGTGACAAAAGTCCGGTCGACAAGGTTCGCGGGCTGATCGACGATGATCTTGGCTATGATCCGGGCATCTGGAAAGAAATTGGCGAACTCGGCTGGCTGGCGATCGCGATACCGGAAGCACATGACGGGGTTGGCCTGTCGATGGCGGAGGTCGTGCCGATTGCCGAGCAGATGGGCCGCAATCTGATGAGCACGCCGTTTGGATCGACGACCCTCGCCGCACAGGCCTTGCTCGCAGGCGGCAGCGAAGCCCAGCAGGCGCAATGGCTCCCGAAAATTGCGGCAGGCACGGCAGCAACGCTCGCCTTGCGCGAAGAGAATGGCGATTGGGATCTGTCCAATATTGACGTTACCGGCGCGGTGAGCGGCGACACGGTCACCTTGTCGGGCAAAAAACAGCTGGTTCAGTGGGCGGCTAGTGTCGACCTGATCATCGCTTCGGTGAAGATCGACGACATGGTGCGCTTCGCCCTGATCGAGCGGTCGGCGCTGGCGGATGGTGCATTGCGCCGCGAAACCGTGATCGACGAAACAACGCGCAGCTATGAAGTAACGCTGGATGGCGTGACTGTCTCGACCGATGCCCTGTTCGATGCTGACCGGACCCGCGAGACGCTCGAGAAGATCGAATTGGCGGCAGGACTGATTCACGCCGCAGAAATGACCGGCGGCGCGCAGGCGGTGATTGACTATACGCTCGAATATCTCAAGACCCGCAAGCAGTTCGGCAAGATTATCGGCAGCTATCAGGCGCTGAAACATCCGACCGTGAACAATTATGTCGAATATGAAAAAGCGCGGACGCATCTTTACAGTGCGGCCCATAGCTGGGGCGAGCAGGGCCGCGGCGAGGTTGCCGTTCTGATGGCGGCGGCGCAGGCGCACAGCAGCTATGCGACGGCGGCCGACCGGTCGATCCAGTTCCACGGCGGTTTCGGCTTCACCCATGACTGTGATGCACAGCTGCACCGGCGCAAGGCGATCATGGGCGGCGCGCTGATCGGCGATGCGGCCTATCAGCGGTCGAAACTGGCGAATCTGTTGTTCGATTGAACATTGACCGCGGTGGCGGGGTAAAAAGGAAGATAGATTATCACGCGAAGACGCGAAGCCACGAAGAAATATCTCTTTGCGCTATCGCGTGACAAATTTAAAATTTGACCGAATGCGGACCCGGCTCTCGCTGGATTCATTATAAAGGAGAAAGAATTATGTCAGAAGTACTCACCGAGGTTCAGGACGGCTTTATCATCGTCACCATCAACCGGCCCGAAGCCAAAAACGCGATGACCAAGGCAGCAGCCGAAGGCATTCGTGCGGCGATGGAGCAGCTCGACAATGACAATAGCCTCAACGCGGGTATCATCACCGGCGCCGGCGGAACATTCTGTTCCGGCATGGACCTCAAGGGCTTTTTGCGCGGCGAAACGCCTTCCGTAAAAGGCTATGGCTTTGGTGGCATCACCGAAAAGGGACCGGAAAAGCCATTGATCGCTGCGGTCGAAGGCTATGCACTGGCTGGTGGTCTTGAGCTGGCTCTGGCCTGTGATCTGTGCGTCGCCAACGCCAAGGCGAAATTCGGCATTCCCGAAGTCAAGCGTAGTCTGGTTGCCGGGGCTGGTGGCGTTCTCAAGCTGCAGCAACTGGTCGGCAAGCGCGTCGCGATGGAATGGGCTCTGACCGGAGATTTCTTCACCGCCCAGCGTGCCTATGAAGTGGGCTTCGTCAACCGCGTGACCGAAGGTGCGGCCATTGATGCGGCGATCGAACTTGCAACCACGGTTGCGGCCAACGGCCCGCTGGCGCTGAAAGCGACCAAGAAGATCATCAACGAAAGCTATGACTGGACCAGCGAAGAAGCCTGGAAGAAGCAGGCTGAAATCATGGCGCCGGTTTTCACATCGGAAGATGCACGCGAAGGCTCCGTCGCCTTTGCCGAGAAACGCAAGCCCAACTGGCAAGGGAAGTAATTTTCTCGATGAGTGAAGATAGGAAAACGGGCAGCCCGGATATCGTCGATATCTGGGCTGGCGATCAGGATCTGCCGACCTGGTTCGTGCAGGCAATGGCGATGCCGCGTGAGGAAGCCTTCGTCGAAGTGGACGGAAGCAAAGTCCATTATTTTCGCTGGGGCGAGCGTGGCAAGCCACCGCTGCTGATGACCCACGGCTTTCTCGCACATGCCCGCTGCTTCGCTTTCATCGCGCCGTTTCTGGCCGAAAATTATGACATTGTTTCTTATGATCTCGCCGGGATGGGCGAAAGTGAAATTCCTGCCGATTGCGATGGTGACAAGCGCGCCGAAGGCATGATTGCGCTGGCGGACGCGCTTGATCTCTTCGCCGGTCCGGTAAAACCGAAGATTATCGCGCACAGCTTTGGCTCCGGCGTTGCCCTCACCGCAATGGAAATGGCGGGAGAGCGCTTTGGCGGTCTGATCATCTGCGATCTGATGATGATGCGACCGGAGAAGCTGGTAGCCCATTTTGAAGCCGGCGGCGGGCCTCCCGGTTCAGGGATTTCGAACCGGCCCAATAAAGTCTACCCGGATTATGAAAGCGCCCGCGCGCGTTTTGTCCTGTCGCCGCCGCAGGCGACCCAGGAACCGTTCCTGCTGGAATATATGGCCTATCATTCCTTGCGTCCTGTGCAGGAGGGCGAGCAACAGGGCTGGTCATGGAAATTTGATCCGATGGTTTTCCATCGCAATGAAAATGATATGGCGAAATGGGAACACACGCCCCGGCGCATCGTCGATCTGCCGCATCGGCTGGCGATCGTCTATGGCGAGAACAGCAAATTGTTCGACGCCGACAGCGCAGCCTATCTCCGCGAACTGGGCGGTGACCATCTGCCGCTGATCGCCATACCCGAAGCAGAACATCATCTGATGCTCGATCAACCGCTGGCTCTGGTAACGGCATTGCGGTCGATATTGGCGCTTTGGGGGGAATAAGGCTCGGCTAGCTGATCGCCAGATGAACCAAATCGGGTTTTGCGACAATCTAGTACAAAATAGCTGGAATCTGACAAATGTCTGCGACAGCTTTCCCCTATTTCTGTTTGTGACGCCGCAGTTGGCGCCGGATAGAAAAAGGAATGAAAGATGAAAAAGTTTCTGATGGCTTTGGCAGTGACGACAATGGCAGTGTCACCGATCGTTACCGCGCAGGCCGAGGCCGCTCCCCGCAATACGGTCGAAAGATCCAATCACAAGACGGTCCAGAAAACGACCCAGAAGTCGAATAAGAAGGTTGCCGCAAACAAGCGCGTTGTTACCAGGACTGTTACGGTACAAAAGGCGGCTCCGGCTCGCTACACCAGAACTTCGGTTGCCGTGAAGACGAACAATAGAAACTGGGCCAAGGGCCAGCGGTTCGACCGGCGCTATGCGACCAATTATCGGGTGATCGACAACCCCCGTGCCTATCGTCTGTCCAATGCGCCACGCGGTTATCAGTGGGTTCGGTCGGGCAATGATGCGATCCTGATCGCGGTCACCAGCGGCATTATCGGAGCGGTTATCGGCAACGCGATTGCTCGCTAAGATCGACAGATCAACAGACAAACAAAAGCCCCCGGAATCGCTTCCGGGGGCTTTTGTTTCAGGCGTTCTTGATCGTCAGCCCGCCATCGACGGGAATTACCGCACCGGTGAGAAAGCTCGCTGACGGCAATACGCAGGACAGGGTGACATGCGCGACCTCTTCCGGGATCGCATAACGGCGGAGCGGAACACGGCGCTTGGCATAGATAGTCTTGTGCTCTTCGGAAATCGCGTCGGTGATGCCGGTCCGGATCGGGCCGGGGCAGATGCAGTTGACCGTGATGCCTTCGCGGCCGAGATCCACGGCGAGGCCGCGGGTGAGGCCAATCGCGCCGTGCTTTGCCGCGACATAGGGACTGTTGCCCGGCGAGGCGCCGAGTCCTTCGGTCGAGGCGATATTGACGATCCGGGGGTGCTCCGCCTTGCGCAAATGGGGCAGGGCAGCGCGGATCATCCGCTGGTGGGCCGACAACATGACGTCCAGCGTTGGTCCCCAGCTGTCTTCATAGCTCTCTTCCGCGATGTCGGCGGGAATCGCGAATCCCGCATTGTTGACGAGAATGTCGATGCCACCAAAAGACCGGGCAATTTCCCCGACAACCGCCTTTATGACATCCGGTTTGCTGACATCCAGCGCCCAGGCTTCGGCATTGCCGCTATAATCCGCCGCCGCAATTTCATTGACTACGGCATCGCATTTCGTCTGATCAAGATCGGTCACCGCGACATGCGCGCCTTCCGATGCGAAAAGATGGGCGGTCGCCCGTCCCATGCCGCTGGCCGCACCGGTTATGATTGCGACCTTGCCGGCAATGGAACGGCTAAGAGGTTGATAGGGCTCCATGGTCAGGCCGCCAGAAAGCCTTCCAGACGGACTTTGATAATCTCTTCCGCTTCGGCCATGATCCGGTCGATCAGTTCCTGACAGGTCGGGATGTCGTTGATCAGACCGGCGACCATGCCGCAGCTCCACGCGCCGGCGTCCATTGTGCCTTCTTTCATGATCTTCGGATAGACGCCTGCGACCTGCTCGATAACGTCGGAAAATTGCAGATCCGCACCTTTTTCCTTTTCGATTTCAAGCAGTCTTTCGACCGCCGAGTTGGTCAGCACGCGTTCGGTGTTGCGCAAGGGGCGCATGACGAGGCGGGTATCGAGTTCGCTGGCGGCGACAATCGCGTCTTTCACATTCTGGTGCACCGGTGCTTCCTTGGTGGCGATGAAGCGGGTGCCCATGTTCATGCCTTCCGCGCCCATGGCGAGCGAAGCGACGAGGCTGCGACCGTCAGCCTGACCACCGGAAGATACGAAGGGAATATCCAGTTCGTCGGCGGCGCGGGGCAGCAGGATCATGTTCGGAATATCGTCCTCGCCGGGATGGCCACCACATTCGAAGCCGTCGACGGAAACCGCGTCACAGCCGATGCTCTGGGCTTTCAGCGCGTGGCGGACGGCGGTACATTTGTGGATCACCTTGATTCCGGCGTCGTGCAGCGCGGGCAGCACCTGCACCGGATTGTTACCGGCCGTTTCCACAGCCTTCACACCACCATCAATGATTGCCTTGACCATGCCTTCATAATCGGGCGCGTTGACCACCGGCAGGAAGGTCAGGTTCACGCCGAACGGCTTGTCGGTCATCTCGCGGCATTTGGCGATTTCATCGGCCAGCGCTGCAGCGGAAGGCTGGGTCAATGCGGTGATGATGCCGAGACCACCAGCGTTGGATACGGCTGCAGCGAGTTCGGCGAATCCAACATAATGCATGCCACCCTGAATGATTGGATGCTCGATACCGAAAAGCTCTGTAATGCGTGTTTTCATAGGGTTAGCTCCTGTTTTTGGAAGATCTGGAAGCATGTTTGCTTCCGTCCGGAATCACTTTAATCGCGCGATTAACTAGCAACCCGATTGCCGTCCGTCCAGTCACCTGTGGTCACGCCTTTCCAGATCTGGTCGGGTGACGTCACGGCCAGCTCTTCCCCGAGCCGTTTTGACCAGTGATGCTCGTTCCCCAGCGCATCGCGCCAGGCCCAGAGCCGCCGGGTATAGTGGTGCAGATCATATTCCTGGGTATAGCCCATCGCGCCGTGAACCTGATGGAAAGGGACGGTGACGGCCTCGACGCTGTGGCCGATCTGGACCTTGGCAATCACGGCCTCGTGCCAGGCCTGTTCCGGATCATCGCGATGGCGCGTGATCGCGCTTGCGGCCTGGGTCGCGGCCATGGTCGCCGCGGCACATTCGGAAGCGGCAACAGCCAGCTGCTGCTGGATCGCCTGAAATTTCGACAGCGGCCGTCCGAATTGTTCGCGCTGCGAGACATAGTCTATCGAGAGATTGAGCGCTGTTTCCATCGCCGCTGCCATCTGTACCGCGCGGACAGTCAGGATCAGCGCTTCGAATGCACGGCGGGACAGATCGGTTTTCGCGGACTGTTCCGCGACATGGCCGGAAAAGACAAATTGCGTCATGCCGTCGGGTGAGAGGGCTTCCTCCGGAGAGCGGACGGCGACGCGATTGTCGAACAGGGCAATCTCGTGATGCGCCTCGTCGAACAGGACAATCTTGTCGGCGTGCATGCCAAAGGGAATGTCGGCGCTCGGTGTATGGCCGCTGAGCGCGAAGCTGGCGCTGCCATCGGCCGGGGCCAGCCCGGCACGGTCGAGCATCCAGTTGGCGATCAAAGTCTCGGCAAAAGGAACCGGTGATGCCGCCTGCGCGGAGGCCCAGATTGCACCGAAAGTCTCGTCATAATCTGCGCCAAACCCGCCATTGGCTTCGCTGACCCATGCTAGCGGCAGGCCATTTTCGGAGAGCGCGTCCCACAGCGCCTGCGGATATTGGCCCGCTTCAGCTTCGTGCGGGACTTCACGACCGCATAGGTCGGTGTAAATTTTAGAGGCCGTTTCGGCGACCATGCCTTCGGTGTTGATCATGATAAAAGGATGCCTCGAATAGAGCCGTTCGCACTGAGCTTGTCGAAATGCGGCTGTTGCCCGTGGTTGTCCTTCGACAGGCTCAGGACGAACGGATTGATATGCATGCTGTCTGACATCAGCGTAGTCCCAATTGCCGCGCAGTGATTCCGCGCATGACTTCGGTTGTCCCGCCGCGCAAGGTGTTCGGCGGAGAGCGCAGCACACCCATATTCATGATCCGGCGCATATCCGGACTCCAGTCTTCGGGCGGCAGATCGTTGAGCATTGCGCGGACCTGCTGGGTCAGATCATTTTCCAGCCGGTTGCCGAGATCCTTGACCAGCGCCGCCTCGGTATCCGGCGAAACACCCTGTTTGAGAAGATTGGCAATGCCCCAGGACATGCCTTTCAGCGTGCGCAGACTGGCAATCAGCTTCCCCAGCCGCGCATGGCTGTCCGATCCCATTTTCCCGCTTAGCTGCCACAGCGCGGTTTCGAGCGTGATATAGCTGGAGAGGAAGCGTTCCGGACCGGAGCGTTCCATTGCCAGTTCGCCGGTCACCTGCTTCCAGCCGCTGCCTTCTTCGCCGAGCAGGCAGTCGTCGGGTACGATGACATCCTCCAAATAGACTTCGTTGAAATGCGCGTCACCCGACAGGTCGACAATCGGCTTGATGGTGACGCCGGGCAGGCTGAGATCGATCATGATCTGCGACAGGCCGACGTGGCGGTTGCGGCCATCGGCGGGTGAGGTGCGGAGCAAGGCGACCATATAATGGCAAATTTGCGCGCCGGATGACCAGATTTTCTGGCCGTTGATTTTCCAGCCGTCTGCGACCTTTTCGGCTTTGGTTTTGACATTGGCAAGATCGGAACCCGCGCCCGGCTCGCTGAGACCAATGGCGAAATAGCATTCACCGGCAGCGATACGCGGCAATATGTCGAGCTTCTGCTTTTCGGTGCCATGTTTGAGCAGCATCGGTGCGTGCTGGCGATCGGCGATCCAGTGGGCGCCAACGGGCGCGCCGGACCGGAGGGTTTCCTCGGTGACAATATAGCGTTCGAGCGCGCTCTTGTCCTGGCCGCCATATTTTGAGGACCAGGTCAGGCCGATCCATCCCCGCTTGCCCATTTTTCTGGAAAATTCGGGATCGGCGGAGGCCATCCAGCATTCCGGTTCTGGCCGGAAATTGCCGGCCTCGCGCTCTTCCTTCAGAAACGCCTGCAATTCCCTGCGCAACTCTTCAAGCGCCGGATCGGGCTGGACGACGGGGAAGTTAAATCTTTGCATGGATAATCCTTATTACAGCAGACCCGTTCGTGCTGAGCCCGTCGAAGCATCTTGGCAAGCGTCCTTCGACAGGCTCAGCACGAACGGTGATCGGCGAAGACCGGTTCATGGTGTCACAATATCAAACTGCGGGTCTACCTCGTCAAGCGCGCCGAACATGGCGGCCATCAAGGCTGCGTTGCCGCTGACGATCATTTCCTTGTTCTGGATCAGTTCCAGCGGATTGGCCGTCCGCATCAAAATTTTGGTGAACAGGGCCCGACTGACGGTAATTTGCGTGTCAGAGCCATCCGCCGTGGCGGTATAATCTTCTTTGCGCGGGAACATCACGCTCTTGCCGAGATCGATGCTCACCGCTTCTTTCCGGTCGGGGAACCAGAAGCGGATGATGCCGCCATCGCCCTGCATCTTGGCCGGGTTGAAACGGGTTGCCATGGCGTCAAACAGGTCAACCGCCGGGATCCCGCTCAGCACTTTTTCATTGGCCGTGCTGATCGAATTCTTGACATTATTGCCTTCGCGCAATTCCTTGGCGCCAACCAGATAGATATTGCGCCAGGTGCCGGCCTCGGACTGGAATCCCAATTGTTCATAGGTGGAGGCGAGCCATTTTTTGGCCGTTTCATCGCTCGGGTCGGCGAAGACGAGATGGTTGAAGACGGTCGCTGCCCAGCGATAGTCACCGGCCTCGAAAGCCTTCTCGCCAACCGCCAGCGCCTTGTCTGCACCGCCCATGGCCGCGACATATTTTTTCGACGCTTCGACCGGAGGCAATTGGTGATAATGGGCCGGAACCGCATCCCACCAGCCGAAATAGCGTTGATAGACCGCCTTGCTGTTGTGATTGAGCGTTCCATAATAGTCGCGCACGCCAAAGTCGGTCCTGGCAAAATCCGGTTCGCCGATATTCTCGGCAATCTCGTCCATCGTCGCGCCCTGATTGGCCTGCCGCATCGTCTGGTCATGGACATAGCGATAGATGCCACGCTGGTTCCTGAGGGCCTTCTGGACATTGTCAGGCCCCCATGTCGGCCAGTGGTGGGAGGCGAGCATGACGTCCGATTTCGCGCCATATTTTGCGAGCATTTTATCGATCACCTTGCTCCATTTCAGCGTATCCCGGACCAGCGCGCCGCGCGGGGTCAGGACATTGTGGAATGTGCGTGTCACGACTTCTGCGCTGTGCAATGCCTTGAACTGTGGCAGGTAAAAGATCATTTCGGCCGGCGCTTCGGTTTCGCCGGCGTCCATGATGTCGAACGTGATGCCGTCGACCGTCAGGATTTCGCCATCCTTGCTGATCGATCGGGTCGGCGGCAGCAGCGACACATTGCCGCTCGACAATTTCTGGCCCAGACCGCCGCCAACATGGCCAGTCTCGCCAACCGGGAGTGCTGTGCCAAATTGAAATTGCACCCGCCGGTTCATTGCGGTTCCGGCGATGACGCTCTCGCCGATCGACTCGGCCAGCCAGCCATGCGGCGCGATGACCTCAATCTTGCCCGAGCGGATGTCCTCGGGCGAAGCGACACCGGCAACGCCGCCAAAATGGTCTCCATGGCTGTGGGTGAAGATCACCGCGACGACCGGCCGGTTGCCAAGCGTCTTGTTGGCCAGCTCCAGTCCGGCTTTCGACGGCGCCGCTGTGGTCAGCGGATCGATGACGATCCAGCCGGTCTTGCCGGCGATCAATGTCATCTGCGCCAGATCATAGCCGCGAATCTGGTAGATGCCGGGCACGACCTCGAACAGGCCATGGATGCTGTTGAGCTTGCCCTGCCGCCAGAGCGAGGGATTGACCGTATCCGGCGCATCGCCCTGCATGAAATCAAACTGGCGTGAATCCCATGCAACAGAGCCGTCTTCGTTAAGAATCTTGTCGCCCGGTATTTTGGCGAGGAAGCCGCGATTGGCATTTTCGAAATCCGTCTGGTCGGCAATCGGCAGGCTCGCCGCGACTTCGGCATTGGCAGCCCTGGTCGCTTCGGTCGCGACACCCTCGGGTGGGGTGTTCGCCAGAAGCAAAGGCAGCGTTGCGGCTGCGGCTAGAAGAGCATTGGTCCTTCGCATGTCAATCATCTCCCTCTTGTTCCCCCTGCAAAATCGGGGGGCGTCTCCAATCATTATTGATCTTGGGAGACGGGTCCGGACTCCCGTCCGGACGCTAAATCACTGTTACCAAGGCTTACTGTCCCTTGAACAGCGGTTTACGCTTTTCCAGGATCGCATCAATCGCTTCCTGATGATCGTCAAGCTGCTGCAACACGCCCTGGAACAAGGCCGCCTGATCGAGATTTTCTTTCAATGTCACGCTCTGGGCCATGCGGACCAGTTCCTTGGTCTTGCGGATCGCCTGCGGTGGCAAGGCTATGACCATTTCGGCCAGTTCATAGGCCCGCTCGAGCAGCTTTTCATTTGGCACCACTTCCGAGACCAACCCATAGTCCAGTGCCTTGGCGGCATCGATAAATTCGCCGGTAAACAGCATCTGGTTGGCCCGTGCCTGTCCGATAATCCGCGGTAGCAGCCATGCGCCGCCATCACCCGGAATGAGGCCGACTCTCAGAAAACTCTCGGCAAATATCGCGTCTTCGCCGGCAATCCGGATATCGCACATGGTGGTCAGATCATTGCCCGCGCCGATCGCATGGCCGTTGACCGCCGCAATTACCGGAACGGAAATTTGCGAGAAAGCCAGCGGAATGCGCTGGATACCGGTCTTGTACCAGTTCTCGATTTCCAGCGGCGACATCTTCTGTTCGGCCGTCATCGCCTTGATCTCGTGCAGATTGCCGCCAGAGGAAAAACTTTTGCCATTGGCGGCGAGCACGACGCAGCTGACACCGGCATCGGCATCGGCCTTGTTGATCGCATCGACGATCGCCTCGCACAGATCCGTCGACAGCGCATTGCGCGTATCCGGCTTGTTCAGTGTGATTGTAACGATGCGGTCATTTTTCTCGTAGACTATAGCGTCAGCCATCAAATATTCCTTTGCCCTGCGTTTCTTTTCTTATGGTCTTTTGTTCCGGCGTCGTCATTGCAGGGGATGACGGATTCTGCAAGACTCGCTCCGATCAAATCGCTAAATGGACATCAATGATCCCGCAGAATGATCCCTACTCTAGCGATAATGCAGCCGGCTTCACCCTGGTGGAATTGATGGTCGTGCTATTGATCATCGGATTGATGGCGTCGGTCGTCGTCTTCTCCTTTCCCTCCGGCAGCAGCGCTCTGGAAGAAGATGCCCAGCGTTTTGCCGCGCGCACGGCAGCGCTGCGCGACAATGCGATATTGCAATCGCGGCCGATGGCCGTGCAGGTCACGCCATCCGGCTACAGCTTCCTCGAGCGGCGGAAGGGCAGCTGGTCGGTGATCGAGGACAAGCCCTTTGTGTCGACCAACTGGTCCCGCGGTGTCAGCGCGGCAACCGGCGACACCGGACCGATGATGATCAGTTTTGAAAGCACCGGCCTGCCGAGTGATCAGGCGGAACTTGTCTTGCAGGGCGAAGAGCAAAGCCGCCGGATATTGATTGCGCCGATGGGTGACGTGCAACTGGCCGGGGCGGTACCGTGAGAAAATCTGGCGAGCGCGGCTTTACCCTGATTGAAATGCTGGTGGCGCTGTCGGTGTTCAGCCTCGCCGCGCTGGCCTTGATCCGGCTGCAGGCCTTTACCACACATAATGCTGCCGAACTCGAACTGCGCGTGGTCGCGCAATCGGTGGCCCGTAACCGGGCAGTCGAAATTCTCACCGATCCGCGCCCGCCGAGTCTCGGCGAGAGCAGTGGTCAGGAAGAAAATGGCGGTCTTGACTGGACCTGGACGCAAAGCGCACGAATGGCTGACGATGGCCGGTTCGTGCAAGTCGATATCACGGCCCGGGAAAAGACCAGTGGTGCTCCCGCTTCGCTGACCATATTGCGACCGGCCGGGATGTTGCGCACGGTCGAGCCGCCGCCACCGGCTGACTAGGGCCACCGGTCTAGAAAAACTGATTGGCCAGATTTGTCGCATTATGGGCGATTATAGGCAGCACTATGCTGCCCGTGCGCAGTCTGATCCACATCAGCGCGCCGCCAAGCAGGCCGGTAATGACCAGCGTAACCCAGTCTGCCTGTACCGCGCCGTCCTGAACGAATATACTGTGTCCCAGCGCAAAGAACAGCGTCGCCAGAACCGCTCCCCACGGGATGGTTGCGCCCTTCAGCTTCCAGGCCTGGCCCGACACGGCCAGTGACAATGTGAGCAATAGCAGGCCGCGAAACATCAGCTCTTCATCGATACCCGGAATGGTCGCCTGATAGATCAGCGTTTCCGCGTCCAGATTGGGCCCGTCATTTGCCAGCAGCTGGAGGCCGACAATGAAAGCGATCATCCCCGCCATGACGATGAGCGAGGGGATCACGGATCCTTTCTCCTGCTTCAGGGTCAGTCCGGCATCGGCCAGATTGAGGCGTTGGGTCGGAATGACGACAGCCGCGATCATGACCAGACTGGCAGTGATCGCCAGTATTTTGCCAGACCAGTTATATTGCTGGTCTTCAAACATGCCGGAAATGCCCGGCAGATCAATGCCGGAGAATATTGCACCGGTGTAGACAGCATAAATGCCAATCGAGACGGCCAGCCAGACTGGTGAGACCACCGCCTTTTTGGTCGTGACAAGCAATATCGCGAGAATAACAATCGGCGTCCACCATATTGCCATTGTCCATATCATGTCCTGCATGATTCTATCCTCCCCCCATAGAAAAAGACCACAGCTATGTTGCTGTATTAATGCACTATATCAGTGTGAGGGCTATTCGTCAATCATGGCCCGCGGCGGCATGGTTAGCGAAACACCACAGTCCGGTTGCCGTTGAGCAATATGCGATGTTCGCCGGCCCATTTGACCGCCTTGGCCAGAACCTGTGCCTCGATATCGCGGCCGATCCGGATCATGTCTTCCACGCTGGCCCGATGGTCGACGCGGTCAACCGCCTGTTCGATAATCGGTCCTTCATCGAGGTCCTTGCTGATGAAATGGGCTGTCGCGCCGATCAGCTTGACGCCGCGCGCATGGGCACGGTGATAGGGTTTCGCGCCCTTGAAGCCGGGCAGGAAACTGTGGTGAATATTGATGCCGCGTCCGGCCAGCTTCTCGCTCATATTGTCCGACAAGATCTGCATATAGCGCGCAAGAATAAGATATTCCGCGCTGTTTTGATCCATGATATCCAATATTTGCTGTTCCTGTTCCGCGCGATTTTCGTCGGAAACCGGGAAATAATGGAACGATACGCCATGCCATTCCGTCAGGTCGCGCAAATTTTCATGATTGCTGACCACGGCGACAATATTGACGGGCAATCCGCCGGTTTTCCAGCGGTGGAGCAGATCGTTGAGACAGTGGCTGCCTTTTGAAACCGCGATCACGATATTGGGTTTCACCGCGCCGCTCACCAGGGTCCAGTCGAGCGCATATTGCTTGCCGATCACCGAAAATTTCTCGGTCAGCGCATCAAGGCTCGACGGAAATTTCTCGCCCGCGCTCGTGAACTCGACCCGCATGAAAAAGCGTTTCTGGTCAAGGTCGGCATATTGCTGGCTGTCAAGAATGAAGCCTTCATACTCCGCCAGAAATCCGGCCACGGCAGCAACGAGGCCGACCCGGTCTTCTGCGGTGAAGGTTAGAATATAATTGTCAGTCATATGTAAATCGCCTTTTCCGGCCCCAATTGGCGCAAAGTTTCGAATTTGAAAAGCGGGATTTTCCCTTGTGCTGATGTGTGCAGCGATTAGAAGCGCGGGATAGTTGATACAGATCTGGATATTGTGATGAGCAAACTCGAAGATGCATTAGAAAATTTTGACATGGATGACATGCCGGAAGACGAGGAATCGATGCTCGAATGGTGGGATTTTGATGATTCCGCCGAGATGATCGAGGCAATTGCCAGCGACATCCAGTTCATTATCGAAAGCGCTCTTGATGCGCGCGGCGATGCCTTGCTCGCCTTGCCTGTTAGTGACGAAGCGATGCCGGTGCTTGAGGCGCTGGCAGAAAAGCAGATCAAGTGGAAACATGTCACGATTATCCCGACCGATGACTTGCTGATACCGCTCGATGATCCGCGCAGTCACGTCAAGACACTGGCGCAACTGTTTCTGACCCGCGGTGCGCGGGTGCTGCCACTGGCACCGGATCACGAGGATTATCATATGGCTGGAGCCGCCGCCGATGCGCGGTTGCGCGATACCAAATGGCCTGCGGATCTGGTCTGGCTCGGCATGGGCGAGGGTGGCAGCACTGCCGGGATTATGGAAAGCGCGGATATGGAAGAAGCGCTTGATGGTCCGCCGGAAAAACTGGTGGTCGGGTTGCTTCCCGACGATGGCGATACGCCGCTGGTGACCCTCACCAAGGCCGCGATCTGTGAAGCGCGGACGGTAATCGTCCTGCTCAAGGGTGCCGAAAACCAGTCATTGCTGGAAACGGAAATTGAACAGGGCGCCACCAGCATGGCTCCGATCGGCCGGATTTTCGCCGATTTGGCTGTTCCGGTGGATATCTATGTAGAAAATTAGGGCTTTTTGTAGCGCTGCACCAACTATTGTTGTGACTATCCATTGATTTAACTGCACGATTAAACCATGATGCTGCCATTGCGAATCGCCCGGACGGGTGATCGGTTAATTGGAGAGCGTCAACCTATGCATCCCTATCTGCATGCCCAGGAGAATCCCGACAAGCCTGCTGTTATCATGGCCGGATCGGGCGAAGTCATTACTTATGGTGAGCTCGATAAGCGCTCCAATAAAGTCGCCCAGCTTTATCGGTCCCGCGGCCTGAAAACTGGCGATACCGTCGCCATCTGCATGGAAAACCATCCGCAATTCTTTCCCGTTACCTGGGGATCGCAGCGTTCCGGTCTGTTTCAGGTTGCGATATCCAGCCGCCTGACCGCCGACGAAATCAGTTATATTCTGAAAGACTCCGGTGCCAAGTTGCTGATCAGTTCGCAGAAGATGCTGCCGATTGTCGATCAGTTGCGCAGATTAAACCCCGATATCGAACAGCTGGTTTACGGCGCGGACGACGAGCGGAACATGGAAGCGGCGCTCGAATCGATGCCGGAGACGCCGATTGCCGATGAACGCGCGGGCATCGACATGCTCTACTCATCCGGCACCACCGGCCAGCCCAAGGGCGTAAAACTACCATTGCCGGAAGATGAGGATATTGCCGGTCCGAACAGTATTGCCACGCTGGCCGAGATGATTTTCGGCTTTCACAAGGATTGCGTCTATCTTTC
>CAJQNR010000032.1 GCA_905479715.1 uncultured Sphingorhabdus sp. | reverse complement strand
TCATCCCGCTCCACACCGCGATGCCAAGCGCTACCAGCCGCATTCTCGGGGCCCGGTCAATCCACCGACCGAGAGGTATCCCCGCAATCGTATAGAAAAGGGCGAAGGCAAAGCCCTGCAAAAGGCTGACCTGTGTATCCGAAAGTAGCAAATCCTTCTTGATCGGTTCGACCAGCAAGCCAATCAGCATCCGGTCAATAAATGAGAAAATATAGGCAACAAAAAGGGCCGCGACTATGCACCAGGATAACATGGGGCTGGGATAGGGTTCCTCGCTGATATCGATGCGGCCGGGAGCAGCAATGTCGCTGCTCCCGGCCGTTTTAGATTGTTCGTTCGGGCTCACGCGGACGGATCGAAGTCGTCAGATAATCCCAAGGCTTCGATCAGTTCGGCGCGGTCATAATATTCCCGCCAAACGCTCACCTTGTCACCCTCTACTTCCAGGATACCGACAACCGGCACTTTGCCCTTGTGACCCTTATATGTGAACTCGTCGGTCCGTTCGATGACAACAACATCACCGATGCGTCCGATATTGTGGATATGAAGGGTGATTTCCTCAATGCCTTCGCCCAGTGCGATGATGCGGGCGCGAATGGTTTCGCGGCCGACAACCGGATCCAGCATCATCGAGTGGAGTACGCCGTCTTCGGTGAACAAATCGCCTACTTTGCTCCACTGCCGTTCGTTCCAGGCTGTGATCATTTTCTGCACGACGGCGATTTTTGGGTCCTGGGTCACGGTGGTTTGATCCTTTTCTGCTACTTCATGGGTTTGTGTGGAAATCATGCTGTCCGCAGCGATGGCTGGCGACAGGACCAATGGTGACAGTCCGGCTAAAACGGGTAAAAATAGCTTGCGCAAATTCATGATATCCTCCAGTAAGTATTGTTATAAAAGTGATGCGTGTGACATTCGGTTGATCGTGTCAAGAAAAATACTTGGACTGGTCAGGCCCCAATTCATGCCGGGCCAGAAACGTGAAAAATGGAAATGAAGATGAAAGTAGAAAAACTGCCTCCGATCAAATCGACCTTGCAGCCAAGCAACCATCCCTATCTCAATGGCGCCTGGACGCCTTTGATGGAGGAAGTGGATGCAATGGATCTCGAAGTTATCGAGGGCATTATTCCGGACGATATTGACGGCCTGTATTTGCGCAATACCGAGAATCAGATCCACCAGCCACTGGGCCGCTATCATCCTTTTGACGGGGACGGGATGATCCATCAGATCAGTTTCCAGAACGGGAAGGCAAGCTATCGCAACCGATTCGTCAAGACACGCTGCTTTGACGCCGAGCAGACGGCCGAGCAATCCTTGTGGGGCGGATTGATGGATCGTCCGGGAATTTCATTACGTCCCGGCTATGGCGCGCATGGATCGTTGAAGGACAGTTCCAGTACCGATATCGTGGTCCACGCCGGAAAGGCTATTTCGACTTTTTATCAGTGTGGGGAAGGCTATGTGCTCGACCCCGTGACTCTGGAACCGGAAGGGCTGGCTCCGTGGGTGCCGATTGACGGAATCTCTGCGCATCCCCGGGTTGACGAGAGCACCGGCGAGATGATGTTTTTCAACTATTCGAAATTCGCACCCTATATGCATTATGGTGTGGTCGATAAGGATCAAAAACTGGTGCATTATGTGCCGATCGAGCTGCCCGGACCACGTCTGCCCCACGATATGACTTTCAGTGAAAACTGGTCGATTTTGAATGATTTGCCGGTTTTCTGGGACGAGGAACTGATGAAGCGTGACATTCATGCCGTGCGCTTTCACGAAGACATGCCGTCGCGTTTTGGTCTGATTCCGCGGCATGGTGATCCGTCCGAAATTCGCTGGTTCGAGGGCGCTCCGACCTATGTTCTGCATTGGCTTAATGCCTATGAAGAAGGCGATGAAGTCATCATGGACGGCTATTTCCAGGAAGACCCTTCGCCGCCGCCGATTGCAGAAGCGGGCGAATATGGCAATCTGATGGCTTATGTCGACCAGCACAGTTTCAAATCGCGGTTGCACCGTTGGCGTTTCAATCTGAAGGACGGGACGACCACAGAGGAACGGTTGGATGACCGGATTGTCGAATTTGGCATGATCAATCAGCAATATTCAGGTCGTAAATATCGTTATGTCTATTCGACCGTAGCGAAACCTGGCTGGTTCCTGTTCTGCGGCTTCATCAAACATGATCTGGAAACCGGCGAGAGCCAGCAGATCATGCTGGACGAAGGGCGCTATGCATCGGAATCGCCATTCGCCCCCCGGATCAATGCGCAGTCGGAAGATGACGGTTATCTAGTCAGTTTCATCATCGACGAGAATGCAGGCACGTCCGAATGCATATTGATTGACGCAACGAAATTTGATGCCGGCCCGGTATGCCGGATCAAATTACCGCATAAAATCAGCAGCGGTACCCATTCTACCTGGGTGTCGCGCGACAAGCTCTAGGGCCAGGACCGGTTAACTGCGCGGCGCGCGGTTAACCGGTGTAATCCCTCGTTATCAGTCCAGCTTTGCGATGACGATCTCGCGCAATTCGTCACGCATGACCTTGTTCATCGCATTGCGGGGCAACTGATCTACCATCACCAGCATTTCCGGATGTTTGAAGATCGCGATATGCTGTTCGCCTAACCATGTTGTCAGGTCGGACAGGCTGATCTCTTCTCCTGCATCGGCCGCCACGGCTACCGCGACCCGTTCGCCTAGCTTGTCATCGGCTATGCCAACCGTTGCGGCTTCACGGATATTGGGGTGCCCGACAATCAGGTCATCAAGTTCGGCTGGTGAGATATTGACCCCGCCGCGCACGATGATTTCCTTGGAGCGGCCGACGAATCTGTAATAGCGAGATAGCGCGCCGTCGCCTGCAATTTCGAAAAGATCACCAGTCGCGAAATATCCATCCTTGTCAAAAGCTGCGTCGTTGAGTTCGGGTGAACGCCAGTAGCCGCTAAATATGGTTCCTCCGGCAAGGTGCATCTCGCCGATCTGACCCGCTTCGGTGATTTCCGCGCCGGTCGCGCGGTCAACCAGACGGGTCTGCATGACTTCCGCTACGCGCCCGGGCCAATCGACGTCCTTGGCACCAAGGCGCGGAAAGAACCGTGCCCGTTCGCTGGGATCGGGGACAAATGCGGGGCTCGAAAACAGCGACGAGCCTTCGTTCGATCCAAAAATATTGGTGATCTCGATATCATGGATATTCTGCCACGACTCGATCAGCCAGGGGGAAAGTGGCGCTGAGCCCGACCCGACTGCCCGGAGCGACCCAATATCAAATTTCTCCAGAAGCTCGGGGTTTTTGAGCAAAGCGCCGAGCACGGCGGGTGGTGCAATAGTGTAGCTGACCTTCTCATCCGCAATCTGGTTAAGGAAAATGCCGATATCGAAGGGATGATGCAGAACCAGCTTGGTTTGCAATTGCAACCATGGCAGCACGAGTCCGCCGATTGATCCGATATTGACCAGCGGGAATGGGTTGAGCAATATGTCGCTCTCCACCATCCCTGTGGCATCGACAATCACTTCCGCGTTGAGCACCCAGTGGCAATGGTTGCGCGGCACACCTTTGGGTCGTGATTCCGTTCCCGAGGTCCAGCAGATAGTAAGGATTTCCGCCGCATCCACGGGGTTTTCGTCCCGATAATCCTGAACGGTTGTGCTGTCGGCAGAGAGGCGGTCAAGCGCCGTTTCACCATCGTCATTCAATGTGATCAACTGAACGTCCGCTCGCCCGTCGGTCAGGTTGTGGCCGAGTTTGGCATGATCAAACGTTCCGAATTTGGGGATAGTCACAAAGGCGGCCGGCTCAATCTTTTCGATAATATAGCCTATTTCATGCTCGCGATATTGCATGACCACCGGGCTTATGATCAGGCCGATCCGGGCGCCGGCGAGGAATATTATCACCGCATCGATCGTGTTCGGTAGCTGCACGACCAGCCGGTCATCTTTCTTCAGACCTCTGGCGAGCAGCGCCGCCGCCGTCTGTTCGACTTCCTGCCCAAGTTCGGTCCATGTGAGGGAGCGAGGTGCTACACCATCAAGCGATTCCCGATTGAGCGGATCGACCAAGGCCATGTTGGCTGGATGCGTCGATATGGCATGTTGCAGCATATCATCAACCGTTGTCGTGCCCCACCAGCCTTTGGCTCGATACTCTTCGATCTGGCTTTTCGGTGTCAGAAACATCGCGACCCTCTCTTATATGAAAAATTGGTTTAACTGGCCAATTGACGATGGCCTTATAAACTTGCATAAAGATACTAACAGGCAAGTGCAACTTTTTCGGGAACAGAATATATGTATCTAGGCGAAGCGATCCGCGTCGTGCAATGGGCCAGCGGGTCGATGGGCCGTACCGCAATGCGCATGGTGATCGATCACGCCGATTTGGACTTGGTCGGGACGCTGGTTTATTCTGCCAGCAAACACGGGATGGATGTCGGTGAGATTGCCAGACGGCCGCCCTCTGGCGTGCTGGCCACCGATAATATTGAAGAGATCATCAAGACGCATGCTGATGTGGTGCTGCATATGCCGCGGATAACATTACCTTATGACGCACTTGTTCCGGATATCATCCGCTTGTTGGAATCAGGCAAAAATGTTATTTCCACCGCCGGCTTTCATTGGCCGGACGCACACGGCGAGCGTTATGCCGGGCCGCTACGCGCTGCAGCGATCAAGGGGAATGTTACGCTTGCTGGCGTGGGGGTTAATCCCGGAATGGTCGCAGAACGGCTGATGATGGCGGCTAGCGCGATGTCTGTCGAAACCGACCGGATCGAAATTTTTGAAACCGTTGACGCATCTGCCATGGCCAGTCCGGACTTTGTCTTTGGCCTGATGGGGTTAGGCTCTGATCCGGCGGAAAAGGATATCCGCCAAGGCCCGCTCAGCAAACTCTATGGTGTTTTATTTTCGGAAGTCCTGTATTTCTGCGCCAATCATCTGGGCAGCAAAATAGCGGCGATAGAGCCGGACCATCAACTGACCTTAGCGCCGCGCGATATTGCGGTAGCGGCCGGCACGATTGCCAAAGATACAGTCGCTGCAACCGAATGGCGTTGGACTGCATATCTGGAAAATGGCACAGAGTTGCTGCTGTCGATCGTCTGGACAGCGGACCGCAGTCTGCATGATAGCGACCGGCAAGGCCATTGGGTTATGAATATCAAGGGCCGCCCCGATATCAAAATGACCCTCGATATATCCGAAGCTGATCCGGCGAAGCCTCCGTCTCGTGCGCTGACCGACGCCGTCTGCGCGGTCGCCATCAACGCTATTCCTGAAGTCATCGCTGCACCGGCCGGGTTGTTCGCCTTTCAGCCGCCCTCGATTTCTTTGCAACGACAGAAAGTTTAATCATGGAAATTTTTATCGGCGATTGTGTCCGCTCGGTACGCGGCAAAGCGCGCCCGGATGGCGGTCTGGCCAAGCAGACCCCTTATGGTCTGGTCAGTGCGCTGATCGATGCGGTGGAGCAGCGCGGGTCGATCGAACGATCGGATGTTGATAAACTGACTCTGGGATGTGTCGGACAGACCGGCGCCCAGGGCGGCCATATCGCGCTGGTAACGAAAATCGCGTCCGGTTTGCCGGAAACCAGCAGCGCCCATACAATCAATAATTTCTGCGCCTCCGGATTGACGGCGATCGGTCAGGCGGTTTCTGCGGTAGCGGCAGGGCATAGCCGGATTGCGCTGGCAGGTGGCGTGGAAATGTTGTCACATGTTCCATTCATGGGCGATCAGGCGGATTATTATACCGACATGACATTCGCGCCCATCGACCGTTATATTCCGGTGGTGCTTGCGGCCGACCTGCTGGCGGGGGAAATGGATGTCACGCGCGAGGAGATGGATGATCTCAGCTATCTCTCGCAATCACGGGCGGCCAAAGCGGAAACGGATAGCGCCTTGCAGGCCTCCCGTATTGCGATCGGCGGTCTCGATCATGATGAAGCGGTGCGGGTGACTACGAGAGAAAAGCTCGCGGCAATGCCGGCCTCTTTCGGTGAACTGGCGAAACAATATGCTCACGCACTGAACGGCGAAGCTTCGGCTCCGCGGATGACAATCGCCAATGCCCCGCCAATGACTGATGGCGCCGGGCTGGCAGTCGTCGGAGGGCGCGAAGCGTTCGCGTCGCCGCGTGCCCGGGTGGTTGCGTTTGCCGACGCGGGTAGCAATGCACGGCAATCGCTGACCGCCGGATTTGTCGCGATGGACAAGGTACTGGAAAACGCCGGATTGTCGCTCGACCAGATGGATCGGATCGAATTCATGGAAGCCTTTGCCGTGCCTTATGTATTGTTCCGCCGCAACTATCAGCCGGATATGGACAAGGTGAATGTCAGCGGCGGCCATATTGCCAAAGGCCATCCGATGGGCGCAACCGGTGCGATCTTATTATCCACTCTGCTCGATGCTCTGGATGCAGCCAATGGCAAATATGGACTGGTCGTGGCGTCAGGCGCACAAGGCGTCGGTGTGGCGATGATTGTGGAGAGACTGTCATGAGGAATCCGATTCTCGAACGCCTGCGCCTGCCGGTGGCGGTTGCTCCGATGTTTCTGGTTTCCGGGCCGGAGATGGTCATTGCCGCTGCCCGTGCCGGATTGGTCGGCGCATTTCCCACACCCAATTGCCGGACAACGGAACAGCTCGATCAGTGGATGACGCAAATAGTTGCCGAAACCAAAGATTGTGATGGAATCTGGGCGGCCAATCTTGTCACCCATAGCACCAACGACCGGTTGGCCGATGATCTGGCGCTGGTTGCGAAACACAAGCCACCGATTGTGATTACTGCCTTGGGCAGTCCCGCCCCCGCCATTTCGGTGGTGCATGATTATGGCGGGATCGTGCTGGCTGACATTGTTACGATTGCGCTGGGCAGAAAAGCGGTTGCTGCGGGCGCGGATGGTCTGGTGGCCGTATCCTCTGGTGCAGGGGGGCACACAGGGCAATTATCACCTTTTGCCTTTATTTCTGCAATCCGTGAATTTTTCGACGGCATTGTCTGTGTCGGTGGCGGGATATCTGATGGCGCAGGTGTCGCCGGGGCGGTCGCAGCTGGTGCCGATCTGGTCTATATGGGAACACGCTTTCTCGCCGCGGACGAGAGCATGGCGGTTGATGACTATAAGGATATGGTAGTCAATAGCGAAGCCACTGACCTCATCGTCAGCGCCGGCGTCACCGGTACACCCGCGTCCTGGCTGATTCCGTCGCTGCTTGCCAACGGCTATGATCTCGACAATCTGACCAAGCCGGCGACCCGCAATTATGGCGGCGATGACGTTGGCACGCGCTGGAAAGACCTGTGGGCTGCTGGCCAGGGTATTCAGGCGGTTAAGGGGCGCGAGCAGGTCGCGGCCATTGCCGATCAGCTGGAAAGCGAGTTCATGTCCGCCAAAGCACGGCTGGCTGTTATTGGGGGATAGCGATCAGCTGGCTTTTGGTGGCATCGGAATGAAACCAGACGTCCGCCGCACATTATCGGCATAGCCTTCTCTGGTCTTGTGCAACCGGTTTTCCACCGTCGGCGCGCCGGACCATTTCATCAATGTCCAGGTGAGCAGGGCAGGGCCGACAAAGGACCATATGCCGGCCGGTGTTTCCGCTGCGATCAGGAACAGGCCCCACCAGACGCAGGCGTCGCCGAAATAATTCGGGTGGCGAGTGTAACGCCACAGGCCATATTGCATGACCTTTCCGGCATTATCCGGATTTTTCTTGAATTTCGTAAGCTGCCAGTCGCTGACCGTTTCGAAGATGATGCCGACGACGGCAAGCGCAGCGCCGATCATCGCGAGCATACCAAGCGGGGCCGGTGGTCCGGCTTGTCCGAGTTGCACCGGCAGGCAGACGATGAACAGCATCGGCGCCTGCGGAGCGATGACGAGCCGTGCGGTTGCCTGACCAAAGTCCCAGCCTTTGTGCGTCTTGGCTTTGCCGACAATCGCTTCATAGCGCCGGTCCGGTCCGTGATCGCGCCAGCGCCACAGCATATAGCCGCCGAGCCGAATGCCCCAGACGGCGCACAGGCCGAGCAATAGATATTTGCGGTCGTCCGACGCGCTTCCAAGGACAAAGCTGCTGATTGCCAAAGCCACCATTCCCAGTGCCCAGACGCTGTCAATCGGTGTGACATCCCGGGTTTTCTGAAAAATCAGCCAGAGCGCGAAAAACAAAGTGAGCAATAATGCGGCGTTCAACGCCAACATGGTTACCAGATTCATCGGATTTCCTTATTTGCTTGTGTCGACGCAAAAGATCGAGGCTGGCGGGGAGTCGGCATAGAGCTGCTCTACAATATCTCCGCGCTTTTCGATCACAGCGCGTCGGTTGATGCTGCCTTTGTCGGACACTTCCTGTGCCGACGGATCAGGCGCGGTGGCGAGCAAGGCGAAACGCTGGATCGTCGCCGACTTGCCGCTGCGATTGGCGTTAAATTCCCTTAATTTCTGGGTGATGCGCTGTCCAACGTCGGCATCGGCTTTCGGGCCGGGCCAGATCATCATCGTCAGATATGGCCGGTTGGCGTCGCACAGCACGAGTTCCATGATATCGGGAGCCAGCGCTTTCAGCAGGCTGTCCCTCAGTTCGCCGCCATAGACCCAAGTGCCGTTGGACAATTTGAATTCTTCCGCCAGACGACCGGCAAAGGCGAGGCCTTCGTCGAGATTGTCCGGGTTGATC
>CAJQNR010000031.1 GCA_905479715.1 uncultured Sphingorhabdus sp. | reverse complement strand
TACGGCCCATTTGATAATGTGTTTTGTCATATGGCAAACCTCTTAACCGCTTGTTTTCATCCAGCCAAGAACAAAGCATAAAAAGCCGCTGGAGGAGTGCGATACTCCCTGTTCTGTTTCAGCTTTACCAGACATTAATCGCTCGATGCAGCCGAAAATATACCCGACAAAGAAAAGGGCCCGGATCGCTCCGGGCCCTTGCTGTTCGGTTCTGGTTAAATCTAGTCTTCGGTGATCGAAGCCGGCAATGGAATATCGCCGCCTTCATCCTTCGGACCATCATTGTTCCGGCCACGTCCGCCGCCATCACGGCCACGGCCACCACCGTCACGTCCACGGCCACCGCCATCACGGCGCGGGCCACGTGGCTTGTCACCGCGTGGTTCGCGTGGGGGGCGTGTGTCTTCCAGCTCTTCACCGGTTTCCTGATCAACAACCCGCATCGACAGGCGAACCTTGCCGCGCTGGTCGATTTCGAGAACCTTGACCTTGACTTCCTGGCCTTCGCTCAGTTCGTCGGAGACCTTCTCGACGCGTTCATTCTTGATTTCGGAAACGTGGACGAGACCGTCCTTGCCACCCATGAAATTCACGAATGCGCCGAAGTCGACGAGGTTCACAACCTTGCCGTCATAGACTTTACCGACTTCTGCTTCTTCGACAATGCCCTTGATCCATGCGATTGCCGCATCAATCTGGGATTTGTCGGAGGAAGAAACCTTGATCAGGCCTTCGTCGTCGATATCGACTTTCGCGCCGGTTTCGGCAACGATTTCGCGGATTACCTTGCCACCGGTCCCGATAACTTCACGGATCTTCTCTTTGTTGATCTGCAAGGTTTCGATGCGTGGAGCATGTTCGGACATTTCGGTCCGGGTGCCGCTGAGTGCCTTGCTCATTTCACCGAGGATATGAGCACGACCGCCACTGGCCTGTTCCAGAGCAGACTTCATGATTTCCTGCGTAATGCCGGCTACCTTGATGTCCATCTGCAAGGACGTGATACCCTTTTCGGTACCCGCAACCTTGAAGTCCATGTCGCCGAGATGATCTTCGTCGCCGAGAATGTCGGAGAGAACAGCAAAATCTTCGCCTTCGAGGATCAGACCCATCGCGATACCGGAAACCGGACGCGCCAGAGGCACACCAGCATCCATCATCGCAAGCGAACCACCACAGACGGTCGCCATCGAGGACGAACCGTTGGACTCGGTGATATCGGAGAGAACGCGGATCGTGTAAGGGAATTCTTCAACTGATGGCAATACCGGACGGAGCGCGCGGAAAGCGAGCTTGCCGTGGCCGGTTTCGCGGCGGCTGGTAAATCCGAAACGACCGACTTCACCAACCGAATAAGGCGGGAAGTTATAGTGCAGCATGAAGTTGGTATAGCTGAGGCCATCCAGTCCATCGATCATCTGCTCGGCGTCTTTGGTGCCCAGGGTCGTGGTCACGATTGCCTGTGTTTCACCGCGGGTGAACAGAGCCGAACCGTGGGTCCGTGGCAGCAGGCCAACCATCGCTTCGATCGGACGGACCTGATCGAGCTTGCGGCCATCGATACGGGTACCATCCTTGAGGATCGCACCACGAACGATTTCGGCTTCCAGCTTCTTGACCATCTTGCCGGCGGTCATCTGGGTCTGGCCATCTGCGTCGGCATATTTTTCTTTGGCTTTTTCGCGAACCGCATTCAGCGCGTCGGAACGTTCTGATTTGTCGGTTTTCTGGTAAGCCGCAGCAATATCTTTTCCGACCAGCTTGCGCAGTTCTTCCTTGATCGTGCTATTGTCTTCGCCGGCATCGAGCTGCCAGGGCTCTTTCGCAGCCTGTTCAGCCAGATCAATGATCAGGCCAGCAACCTGCTTGGATGCTTCATGCGCAAACTGGACCGCGCCGAGCATGACTTCTTCGGAAAGCTCTTGTGCTTCCGATTCAACCATCATCACAGCGCCTTGCGTTGCTGCAACCACCAGGTCGAGCTCGCCTTCAGCGACTTCTTCCATGCTTGGGTTCAGCTGATATTCGCCTTCCTTGTAGCCAACCCGAGCCGCACCGATTGGGCCCATGAAGGGAACGCCGGAAATGGTCAGCGCAGCGGAGGCTGCAACCATCGCCAATATGTCGGGCTCGTTGACGCCGTCATAGCTCATCACCTGACAGATTACGTTGATTTCGTTGTAGAAACCTTCGGGAAACAGCGGACGGCAGGGACGGTCAATCAAACGCGATGTCAGCGTTTCTTTTTCCGTCGCACGGCCCTCGCGCTTGAAGAAACCGCCCGGGATACGACCGGCGGCTGAGAATTTTTCCTGATAGTGGACGGTAAGCGGGAAGAAATCCTGCCCTTCGCGTACCGATTTGGCGGCAGTAACTGCGCACAGTACAACCGTTTCGCCGAGGGTCGCGAGAACCGCGCCATCAGCCTGACGGGCAATACGGCCCGTTTCGAGGGTGAGGGTCTGTCCGCCCCACTCCATTTCAACTTTCTTTACATCAAACATTCGTATTTTCCTTTGTCCCGCCTGCCCTATGCAGTGCGGGGGCTTTCTTGTGTCCAGCAATCCGGCTGAACAGCGGTTCGGGGTCATTGTGCCCCTGTCGATAGCTATCGCCGCCTTATTGCAACGAGAGCCAATATGAAAACGGCCCCCGCATGGAGGCCGTTCTCGAAACCTTATTTCCGGAGACCGAGGTCCTTGATCAGCTTGGCGTAACGCTCAACATCTTTCTTGCGAAGATAGTCCAGCAGGCTGCGCCGCTTGTTCACCATCATCAGCAAGCCGCGACGGGAGTGGTTATCCTTGTGGTGACCTTTGAAATGTTCGGTCAGGTTAACAATGCGCTCTGTGAGCACGGCAACCTGAACTTCCGGGGAACCGGTATCGCCCTTTGTCTGGCCGAATTTCTTGATCAGTTCCTGTTTTTTTTCTGCGGTAATCGTCATTTAATTTCATTCCTTCGAACATCTTTTACATATTGAACCCGCGTACCACCTTCACGGTGCCATCAACCAACTCTGCCAGCGCAACCGGAGAACCTTGATTCTCTGTTGCAAGAAAAAGCCCGTTGAGTGCGGGGTTCCCGATCAAATCCTGCTCGTCCAGCGTTAAGCCTTGCCGAAGCATCCTTGCCTGATCAGGGTCGAGGTCGAAAGCCGGGATGTCGTCCAGCCCCGCCTCAAGCGGCAAGAGGTATTTCTTAATGTCCGCGCCCTTACCAATTTCATTGAGTTTGTCCAGCGAAATCGCCTGTTCCAAGGCGAAGGGGCCGGCCTTGGTCCTCCTTAACATGGTGACGTGGCCGAACGTGTTCAAGGCGCGCGCAATATCGCGGGCCAGCGAGCGAATATAGGTGCCCTTGGAAACGGTGGCCATCAGGGTTATTTCCTGAATTTCCTCCCTGTGCGAAGCATGGGGAGGGGGACCAGCGTTAGCTGGTGGAGAGGTGCCCGCGCCATCCGCCCCCTCCACCACGCCTTCGGCGCGGTCCCCCTCCCCAAAGCTTTGCTTCAGGGAGGAAATAGTGAGAGCATAGACCGTCACCCCCCGCAGCTTCATCTCCACATCAACCCCTGCCCGCGCCAGATCATAAGCGCGCTTGCCGTCAATTTTCAGCGCCGAATATTTGGGCGGTATTTGCTCGATCGGTCCGGTGAATTGCGGCAGAACGGCTTCAACATCCGCAAGGGACGGTCGGTGATCAGAAGTCTCCGTCACGACTCCTTCGACATCCAGCGTCTCGGTCTCGCTGCCGAAGCTGATCGTAAATTCATAAATTTTGGTTGCATCCAGCATCCGCCCGCAAAGCTTTGTCGCTTCGCCAATCGCAATTGGCAGAACCCCTGTCGCCAGCGGGTCGAGCGTCCCGCCATGACCGACTTTGAGCTTGTCCTTGCCTTTGCCGAGAAGCCCGGCCTCGCGCAGGTTCCGCTTCACCGCGCCGACGGCTTGCGTCGATCCCAGTTCCAGCGGTTTGTCCAATATGATCCAGCCGTGGGGCTTTGCTATCGTCAATCTATATCCTGCCTGAAAAAATTAGTTTTTATCGGGATCAAATTCATAGCCGTCGCCGATATCATCGAAAAGGATCAGCGGCTTGCGACTGATCCTGCTCCACACTTCAGGAACATGTTCGTCTTCAATATTGCCATTCTCGGTTTTCTTGCGCCGCGTCAGGTAGTTGATACTGATGGTTTTCAATTCTCCGGAACCCCGGTGCACATGATGATTGTCATAGCCGATCAGCCCCAATCGCGCACCCTTCAGTCGAAACGAAAATGTCCGGTTGAACATATCCCAGGTCCCGGCGCTGGCCCAGAAACCAATATTCAGCCGCATGACGCCCTTGTCGATAGTCAGCGAACCATCCGAGGCGTTGTCGATCGGATCATCAATCATCGCGCCGCCGGTAACGGGGATGATCTGGTCGTTCTGGGCAATCCGTAAATATCCGCCACCGGCCTGTTTCAGAGCCACCACGATAGTGCGCGGGTTACCGTCATATTGGTCTCTGCCAAAACCATTGCCTTCGATAATCAATGTCGGGTCATTCTGCCGGATGATAAGCGCCAGATCCGAAAGCCCGTCTTTGTTCAGGTCCCCCTTGACCGCTTTCTCCAGATACCAGCCACCGGGAACAAACCCCTCTGCTGAAACGGAATTCAGCGGGAATGAAACAGTGCCGGATTGATCCCCGACATCATCACATGCAATACTTGCTGTATTTGCCAGCAGCAACGCCCGAGCCAGGATCAAAAGCCTCATCTTCACAAACTCCACTCTTCCTTGAGCAGCCCGAAAACAGCCGTATCCCGGACATAGCCAGTCCAGGTAATCCGGTTCCTGCGCAACGTTCCCTCATGCTGCGCGCCGAGCTTCAACACCGCCGCCATCGAGCGCTTGTTGCGCATATCCACGCGAAATTCGATGCGGGTAAAGCCGCAGCCAAAGGCGTGATCAATCATCAATTTCTTCATCACATCGTTGAACCCGCTGCCGCGTACCGACGGCGCGATATAGGTCCCGCCGATTTCGACCACGCCGAAATGATCGGGGTTGATGAAGTTGGTCATGCCGACAACCCTATCTGTTTCGCTATTGATCACCGCAAAGCGGACCCAGTTTGTGGTGTCATGAAAGGCCTGGATGGCCTTGTCAAAATTCTCGTCCAGCATGGAAACGGGATAGATGTCCCAGATTTCCTGATCCTCTGCGCAAGCCGCGCGCAGCGGTTCAAGATGATGCTCGGCCAGAGGTTCGAGCCGCACAGGCCCCTGTTCCAACGTTGCGGCCAATTCAGCCATTGAGCCGCTCCCGAAAATGTTTCCGGCACAGCGCAATATAGCTCTCATTGCCCCCGATTTCGGTTTGCTCGCCGGCGTCAACCGCACGGCCGGCTTCATCGATCCGCAGATTCATCGTCGCCTTGCGCCCGCATTCGCACACTGCTTTCAGCTCGACCAGACTGTCGGCCAGTCCGAGCAGTTTTGCCGATCCGGGGAATAAATTGCCCTGAAAATCCGTGCGCAAGCCATAGCAAAGCACCGGAACAGCGCTCTCGTCCGCCAGTCTCGCACATTGCCAGACCTGATCTTCGGTCAGAAACTGCGCCTCGTCGATCATCACGCATGCCAGCTCGCCTTGCTGATGCTCAGCCTCGACTGCTGCGAACAGATCCGTGTCCTCGCCAAAGCGATGGGCATCGGCGTGGAGGCCAATCCGCGAGGCAATGGCGCCGAAACTCTCCCGATTATCGATTGCGGCGGTCCACAACATGACTTTCATGCCGCGCTCGCCATAGTTGAACGCCGCCTGCAGCAAATTGCTCGACTTGCCGGCATTCATCGAGGCATAATAGAAATAGAGCTTGGCCATATTTGCCTTGTTGTTCGTCATCCTGAACTTGTTTCAGGATCTCTGAAGGTCCTGAAACAAGTTCAGGATGACGACAAGAGCTAATCGCTCAATCCGCGTCGCCCAAATCCTGCGCAACCTTGGGATTGTTCAGCAGGTTCTCGATATGCTGCGCGGTATCAAAGCTCTCGTCGGCCAGGAACTTCAGCTTGGCGGCATATTTCATCTTCACCCGCTTAGCCACTTCCTTCTGGAAGAAGGCCGTGTTGGTTTTCAGTGCTTTGAGGACATCGGCTTCATTCGCACCGAGCAGCGGCTTCACGAACACTGTCGCATGGCGCAAATCCGGCGACATGCGCACTTCGGTGACGCTGACGCTATGCGATGTCAGCACTTCGTCATGCACCTCGCCGCGCATCAGCAGTTCCGACAGGATATGCCGGACCTGCTCGCCGACGCGCAGCAAGCGGACCGAACGGCCTTCGGGAGATGTGTCGTTATATTTTGCCATCGTTGCTATCTCCCCCCTCCCGCATGCGGGAGGGGTCGGGGTTGGGAAGATCGAGGGAGCCCGAAGGCCCACCTCTGGTCCCTACCGTAATCGGGAGGGGACCTAGATAATCCGTTCGCGCTCTTCGACCTCGAACACTTCAAGCATATCGCCCGGTTTGATGTCGTTGGTATCCTCGAGCACCGCGCCACATTCCATGCCGGCACGGACTTCCTCGACGTCGTCCTTGAACCGCCGCAGCGATGCGATGGTCGTTGCACTGACGATAACATCGTTGCGGGTAAGACGGGCGAACAGGCCTTTGCGCAGGGCACCTTCGGTGACCAGCAAACCGGCTGCCTTGTCTTTCTTGCCGGATTTGAACACGTCCTTGACCTCGGCACGCCCCATGACATTCTCGATCTTTTCCGGACCGAGTTCACCAGCCATTTCGGCGCGGATATCGTCGGTCAGGGCATAGATGATATCGAAATATTTGAAGCGGACACCGTCGCGCTTGGCAATTTCACGCGCCTTGGCATTCGGACGGACGTTGAAACCGATGATCGGCGCCTTGCTCGCACCGGCCAGAGTAACGTCCGATTCCGTGATCGCGCCAACACCACTATGCAGGATCCGCACCTTGATATCGTCGTTCGAAATCTTGTTGAGCGCCTGGACGATCGCTTCAGTCGAACCCTGAACATCGGCTTTCACCAATACCGGGAATTCGACGGCACTATTCGCCGCCGCCGAGAACATATTCTCGAGGCTGGTTGGTACCTGGGTCGTCCGTTTCAGCTTCTGCTGTTCCGCACGATAGGCAGCAACTTCGCGGGCCCGCGCTTCATTCTCGACCACAGTCAGCTTGTCGCCAGCAGATGGAACGCCGGAGATGCCGAGCACCTCGACCGGCATCGAAGGTCCAGCTTCCTTGACCTGCTTGCCCTTGTCATCGATCATCGCCCGGACCTTACCGGTCTGCGAACCGACGACGAAGACATCGCCGCGCTTCAATGTGCCGCGCTGGATCAAAACGGTCGCAACCGGACCGCGTCCCTTGTCGAGTTTCGCTTCAACCACAGAACCTTCGGCAGGACGATCTGGACGTGCTTTCAGTTCAAGCAGTTCGGCCTGAACATGGATTTTTTCCATCAGATCATCGAGACCGATTTTCTTGAGCGCCGAAACTTCGGCATCAAGAACATCACCGGACATTTCCTCGACGATGACTTCATGCTCCAGCAGACGGGTACGAACCGTCGTCGGATCGGCGCCTTCCTTGTCGATCTTGTTGATCGCAACAATCATCGGAACGCCTGCTGCCTTGGTGTGATTGATCGCTTCAATCGTCTGCGGCATCAAACCGTCATCGGCAGCGACAACGAGGATCACGATATCCGTGACATTGGCACCGCGCATCCGCATTTCGGTAAAGGCTTCATGGCCCGGCGTATCAAGGAACGTGACCTTGTCGCCATTTTTCATCGTCACCTGATAAGCGCCGATATGCTGGGTGATGCCACCGGCTTCGCCAGCAACCACATCGGTTCCGCGCAAGGCGTCGAGCAAAGAGGTCTTGCCGTGATCGACATGGCCCATGATCGTAACCACCGGTGCACGCGGCTTCAGCGTTTCTTCCGGATCGACATCGGCCTGGGTATCGATTTCAACATCGGCTTCGGAAACGCGCTGGATATTGTGGCCGAATTCTTCGACCAGCAACTCTGCCGTATCCTGATCGATGGTCTGGTTGACCGTGACCATCGAACCCATTTTGAACAGGGATTTGACGAGGTCAGCCCCTTTTTCGCCCATACGTTTCGCCAGTTCCTGTACGGTAATGGCTTCCGGCACGATAACCGATCGAATCTGCTTTTCGCGTGGCTCGGATGGTCGACCCGACCGCTGAGCACGTTTTTCTTTTTCCCGCGCACGTTTCAGGGCAGCGAGCGAACGTGCCCGGGCCGCACCGTCTTCGCCACGCAGAGCGCGGTTGACGGTCAGCTTGCCGGCTTGACGACGGTCGTTGCGGTCGTCCCGTCCGACTTTCTGCTTTTCTTTTTCCGGTTTCGGACGCTTTGGCGTTTCCACGGGTGTGAATTTGCGGGCCGGCGGCCGGGCAGTGCTCGTCGTAGCGGGCGTTTCTGCCTTTGCCGGTTCAGCAACATCGGAAGACTCTGCAGGAGCGGGGGCAGCGGCAGCAGCATCGGCAGCGGCTTTCTCCGCCGCAGCAATTTCTTCCTGCGCCTTGCGAGCCTTCTCGGCTTCGGCCTTGCGATTTTCCTCCGCCCGTTTCTTCTCTTCCGCGGTCTGCTCTTTTTTCTCACGTGCGTCGCGTTTGCGCGCTTCTTGCATCGCCTCGAGACGAGCCTCTTCCGCTTCGCGCAGCAGTTTTGCCTGTTTCTCCTGCCGAGTCAGAACATCATCCGCTTTCGCGGCAACCGGAGCCTTCTTCGGAGCCGGTTTGGGAGCAGGTGCAGGAGCCGGTGTGGGCACAGGCGTTTCCTTGACGATTTCCTTCGCCGCTTCCTGCGCACCGGGCTTGCCGACCAGTTTCTTGCGTTTGACCTCGACGACCACCTTGTTGGTGCGTCCATGGCTGAACGTCTGTTTGACTTCGCCAGGCTCGACCGAACGCTTCAGCCCCAAGGGCTTGCGTGCAGGTTTTGGCGTATCTTTTGTATCTTCACTCATCGAACAGACTTAATCCCTAAAAATAGATATTTTCAATATATTATCTGGTCTAGCTAGACCAAATTAAGCAACTTTCTTCTCGGCATCATCGCGCAATTCACCAGACCCGATAAAGCGCAGCCATCGCGCAAGCATATGTGAAAGCCGCTCTGCTGCGCGTCGATCGATAATGCCGATATGAACTACATTCTGGCGGCCCAATGCCACAGAAAGACCCTGCCGGTCCACTGGCAAAGTCATCCCGCGCAAATCTTGTCCTTCACGGTCGCTGCCAACGCGCCAAGCCTGACCGAGCTTTGACACTCCGTCTTGCCCGGCATCGGACGCATGGAGAAGCATGAACAGTTCATCACGCCTCGCCGCCGTTTCTATTTTTTCTGAACCGGTCAGCAATGTCCCGCCGCGCGCTTCAAGGCCCAATCGATCCAATGTGGCCCGTTCCAGCGCTTTTTCAACCTGATCTGCCAGATTAACCGGAATATCAAGTGCCCCGGTCTTGAACGCGCGGGCCAATGCCGATTTCAGCTGTCCTTTGGCAAGCGCTGCTTCGAGGGCAGCACGATCGACACTGATCCAGGCTCCACGACCCGGAGCCTTTGCTCTTACATCCGGCGCAATTTGCCCATCCGGCCCCATCGCCAGCCGCACCAAATGCTCCGGAGGAAAACTCTCTCCGGTTAAAATGCATTTACGGTGTGGCGTGCGATCTAGAGGGTTAGACCGCGTCTCATTGGGGAGATTCCGCATCTGCGTCCTCCCCAGTTTCTTCGGTCGCAGCAGGCGCTGGCTCTTCTTCATCCTCGAACCAGTGCGCACGCGCTGCCATGATGATTTCGTTGCCCTGCTCTTCGGTCAGGCCATATTTGGCCAAGACACCGTCCGGCTCGGGCTTGCGCGTGTCATTGCGGCGGCGCGGTTCCGATTTCCGTTTCAACACCAGCTCATCAGTCGCAAGATCCGCAACATCATCCAGCGTTTTAAGCCCCGCTTCACCAAGCGTCACCAGCATGGCTTCTGTCAAATGCGGCAATTCTGCAATTGCATCCTCGACGCCCAGTTCGGTGCGCTTTTCACGCGCAGCTGCTTCGCGCCGATCCAGCGCCTCTAGGGCACGATTCTGCAGTTCGGCTGCCAGCTCTTCGTCAAAACCTTCGATGTTGGAAATTTCTTCCGGCGCGACATAGGCAACTTCTTCAAGTTCGCTGAAACCTTCAGCCACCAGCAGTTGCGACAAGGTTTCGTCAACATCCAGATCTTCCTGGAACATTTCGGTCCGGGCAGCAAATTCGGCTTGCCGTTTTTCGCTCGAGTCCGCTTCGGTCATGATGTCGATGGCAAGGCCGGTCAGCTGCGAGGCCAAACGGACATTCTGGCCACGACGACCGATGGCAAGGCTCAGCTGATCATCGGGAACGACAACTTCGATCCGGCCTTCTTCCTCGTCAATCACAACGCGGCTAACCGTGGCTGGCTGCAGCGCGTTGACAACAAATGTCGCAATATCTTCCGACCAGGGGATGATGTCGATTTTTTCGCCCTGCATTTCCTGCACGACAGCCTGAACACGGCTACCCTTCATGCCGACGCATGCGCCGACCGGATCAATCGAGCTATCATGGCTGATCACACCGATTTTGGCGCGAGAGCCAGGGTCACGGGCTGCCGCCTTGATTTCGATAATGCCGTCATAAATTTCAGGCACTTCCTGAGCGAACAAATGCCGCATGAAATCGGGATGGGCGCGGGAAAGAAAAATCTGTGGTCCGCGGTTTTCACGGCGCACATCAAGGATAAGGGAACGAACTCGGTCACCAACCCGCGCGGCTTCGCGCGGAATTTGCTGATCGCGGCGAATCACGCCTTCTGCGCGGCCCAGATCCACAACGACGTGGCCAAATTCGACTGATTTTACCACACCGGTGATAATTTCACCGATACGATCCTTGAATTCCTCAAATTGCCGATCACGCTCGGCATCGCGGACCTTCTGGAAAATCACCTGCTTGGCGGACTGCGCATCAATACGACCGAGATCGACTTCCGGCAGCGGATCGACGATGAAGTCGCCAACCTTGGCGCCCGGCTCGAGCTTCTCGGCTTGCTTGATATCGACCTGCTTGAAATAGTCTTCGACTTCATCGACCACTTCAACCACTCGCCACAGGCGCAAATCGCCGGTTTTGACGTCTAGCTTTGCACGAATGTCATTTTCCGCACCATAGCGGGCACGCGCCGCTTTCTGGATCGCCTCTTCCAGCGCCTCGATCACGATCGTCTTATCGATCATTTTCTCAGTCGCAACGGCGGTCGCAATAGCGAGCAATTCGGCTTTATTGGCTGAAATAGCACTGCCCATGATTAGTCTTCCTGTTCTTCTAAAGTCTGTTCTTCGATCTCGTCAGCGCCGTCGGCTGAAACCGGAATGGTTGCAGCAATCAGAGCATCTGTCAGAATCAATTTTGCGCTATGGACATTCGTAAGAGGCGTCTCCTGACTTCCTGCCTTACGATCGTCAATCTTTATTATGTCACCTTCGATGCCTTCGAGCAGGCCGCGCAGCTGTTTTTTTCCGGACACCGCCTCGATCAGATTGATCCGCGCTTCATGTCCTGCCCAGTTTTCATAGTCTTTTGAACGGGTAAGCGGCCGGTCGATACCGGGCGAACTGACTTCCAGTCGATAGGCATAATCAATCGGGTCACGCCCCTCTTCTTCCAGAGCATCGAACTTTGTTGAAATACGCCGGGACAAAGCCGCACAATCATCAATGCCCAATTGTCCGGTTTCCGGACGTTCGGCCATGATCTGAAGCGTTGGCTCTTCCGCTCCTGACACGAACTGCACCCGCACCAGATCAAAGCCCAAAGCATCCGCTTCCGGCTTAATCAGATCTGTCAGTGTCACTATATCAGTCAAATAAATTCCATTTCCATGAGCAAGACCCTCACTGCCGGCCCCGTTTGGCGCCAGCCCCTTCAAATCTCACAATGTTGGGATAGATGTTATTTAGGGACAGATTCTGGAGATTGCAACGCCTGAATCAAACAGCCACGACATTATAGACGAGCAGGGCCAGATAAATCACCAGCAATATTCCGCCCTCCATGCGGGATATCCGGCGTCCGGTTGCCGCAAATATCAACAGCAGGACCGAAGCAGCAATCAGGAGCGGCAGTCCGAAGTTGGTGATTTCACCGGGGATGGTGCCGGGAGCGATGAGGGCGGTAACACCGCCGATCAGAAGCAAATTGAAGATATTGGATCCCAGCACATTGCCCAGAGCCACCGCGCTTGCACCTTTATAGGCAGCAATCACCGAGGTCACGAGTTCGGGCAGCGAGGTGCCGATGGCGATGACCGTCAAACCGATCACAGCCTCGCTCATACCGACGAGGCGCGCAAGATCGACCGCCCCCTCGACCAGCCAGCGACCACCCAGCACGATCAGGATGATTCCGAAAAACAACACCAGAATCGATCGCCAGAGCGGCTGCGCATCATGCAAATGCATATCCGACACTTCCAGTGACTCGGCTTTTTCATGCAACGCGCTGGCCCCCGCCGGCTGCGTTTGCTCTGCCCGATAGGCGTATCCGAGATAGGCCAGCAAAATAACGAGAAAGGCGCTGCCGATGGCGACGGTGATGCCGGTCGTGCTGGCGACCAGCCACAAGACAATTGTCGCAACCAGCGCCAGTCCGCCATCACGCCACAATGGGCCCCTTGGCACCACCACCGGCAGGATCAGCGACGCGGTACCGAGAATGAGCAGACTGTTGGCGAGGTTCGAACCGACGATATTCCCCCAGGCGATGCCGGGAGAGCCGGCCCGTGCGGCTTCGACGCTGGCCACGAGTTCCGGGGCGGACGTGCCGAAACCGACAATCGTCAATCCGATCAAAAGTTCGGACATCCCTGCCCGTTCCGCCACCCGGACCGCACCACGCACCAGCAACTCGCCACCAACGATCAGGACGACAAAGCCTGCAAGGAGCAGAAATAGCGGAATCAGCACGACACTAGCGCCGCAGCGGATGCCACATTACCGTGGCACCTCATATCAATATCATCGCAACTCCGCGACAATCGCGGAGCGCTGCAGATATCAGCCATTGCGCTTGCCGAGCAACTTCAACCGTAATGCATTGAGCTTGATGAAACCCTCTGCATCCTTCTGGTCATAGGCTCCGGCGTCGTCCTCAAATGTGACGACTTTTTCGCTATAGAGACTGTCAGGTGACTTGCGCCCCACCACGTTGACTGAACCCTTGTAGAGTTTTAGCCGGACCGTGCCGTTGACCCGTGCCTGGCTGTGATCAATCGCGGCCTGCAGCATCTCGCGCTCTGGCGAGAACCAGAAACCATTATAAACCAGTTCGGCATAACGCGGGGCGAGTTCATCCTTCAGATGGGCCGCGCCGCGATCCAGAGTCAGCTGCTCTATCCCGCGATGGGCTGCATGATAGATAGTGCCGCCGGGTGTTTCGTACATGCCGCGCGATTTCATGCCGATATAGCGATTCTCGACCAGATCCAGCCGGCCGATACCGTGCTCGCGACCATAATCGTTGAGTTTTTCCAGCAAAGTCGCCGGGCTCATCGCCTCGCCATTGATCGCGACGCCGTCTCCGCGTTCAAAATCGATGGTGATATATTCGGGCGTATCCGGCGCATCTTCCGGATTATTGGTCCGCGAATAAACATAGTCAGGCACTTCTTCCCAAGGATCTTCCAGCACCTTACCCTCGGAAGAGGTGTGCAGCATATTGGCATCGCACGAGAATGGCGATTCTCCGCGCTTGTCCTTGGGAATCGGAATCTGATGCTTCTCGGCAAATTCGATCAGACGGGTTCTGCTGGTAAGATCCCATTCGCGCCAGGGAGCAATCACCTTCACATCGGGATCTAGGCTATAATAGCCAAGTTCGAAGCGAATCTGGTCATTGCCCTTGCCGGTCGCGCCATGGGCAACAGCATCAGCACCGGTCAACTTGGCAATCTCGATCTGGCGCTTGGAAATCAGCGGCCGGGCGATTGAGGTTCCGAGCAAATAAAGGCCTTCGTAAAGCGCATTGGCGCGCATCATTGGAAAGACGAAATCCCTGACGAATTCTTCGCGCAAATCATCAATGAAAATCTCTTTCACGCCGGCAGCTTCCGCCTTGCGGCGCGCCGGTTCCAGCTCTTCACCTTGGCCCAAATCAGCCGTGAAAGTGACGACTTCGCAGCCCTTTTCTTCCTGCAACCATTTTAGGATGATTGATGTGTCCAAACCGCCCGAATAGGCCAAGACGACTTTTTTTGGTGAACTCATGATAGGGATTCCTTTTTTTCGGTGCCCCCATAGCGCAAAGACGTTTACAAAAGCTAGCCACAGCAGTAGGCAAAACGCGATTTGATGAGTGGGAATAGGCTTATGCCAACGAATAGCGCAGAATTTCAAGCTTTGCTGAATGAGTGGGGTCAGCAGATCCTAACATGGGCACAAAGTCCAAGCTTCCTCGCCCAAGTCGGCGCGGTTGTTGCAGCCGTCATTTTAGCGCCTCTCCTCGCACGCATTCTGCGGAAGAAGATATTCCTGTTTCGGGACGAACCCTCCGAAGGCGTAAAGCTCCTGCCTGTTCGACGTGTTGTCTTTACTACCGGTGGTTTTCTACGCGCCATTCTGGTTGTGGTGCTGCTGGCGCTATTTGCAGCAATTTTGAAAGCCGTTCCATCGCTGGGGCAGGACTGGCTCGTCAAACTCGCGCAGTCTTTGGCGGCTGTCTTCCTGATTTACCGGGCCATAAAGACATTTGTATCCGACC
>CAJQNR010000030.1 GCA_905479715.1 uncultured Sphingorhabdus sp. | reverse complement strand
ATAAAACTGCGGCTCGATGGAACCGATGGAGATAAATTTGCCGTCGGAAGTCTCATAGCTGTCGTAAAAATGCGCACCGGTATCCAATAGGTTGACGCCGCGTTCATCTTTCCATTGCCCAATATTATGAAAGTCGAAAATCATGGCCATCAAGGCAGCAGACCCGTCAGTCATTGCACAGTCGACAACCTGGCCTGTGCCTCCGGTTTTGGCATTGAGAAGAGCTGACACCATGCCGAATGCCAACACCATCCCACCGCCGCCAAAATCACCAACCATGTTAATCGGCGGGGTCGGTTTCTCACCCGCCCGCCCGAAAGCATGCAAGGCGCCGGAAATGGAAATATAATTGATATCATGGCCTGCTGCGGCGGCGAGCGGTCCATATTGTCCCCAACCGGTCATCCGGCCATAGACAAGACCGGGATTGTCCGCGAGCAACACATCTGGCCCCAGGCCCAAACGCTCCATGACGCCGGGCCGGAAGCCTTCGATCAACCCGTCGGCATTTTTGACCAGTTTGCGGGCTGCCTCAATGCCTTCTGCCGACTTCAGGTCGATCTCTACCAATTTACGTGAGCGGGAAAGTGCGAGGCGGGGGTCAGGCGGGCTACCCGGGCGATGGAGGACAGTGACCGTGGCCCCCTGATCTGCCAGCATCATGCCGCAAAAAGGCCCCGGGCCGATCCCGGAAAATTCGATAATATTGATTCCGCTCAATGGTCCTGCCATGCCCTGCTCCTGTTTAATCGACTGATTAACGGCTCCTATGCAGGCGAGGGATTCTAATCAAGCTTAATGTTGAAGTTTGATCTGCCGTTCAACGTGGACGTTGGCCGTGGCGCAAAGGCACATTTTTTTTAGCGTTTTGGCGCAAATATTTTGGCAATTCCATTTTACTCTGTCCAACAGGTTTTCTTGCCAGCTTCGGGTCGATCGGATGATCGAAAGCGATACCGAATCTGCCTTGCGCGACCCAGGCGACATAGCCGGTGATTCGCCCAATATTGCGCAATTCAATCTGTACATTGTCGCCGCGCTTTGTAAGCACGGGGGCTTCAGCCATCAGCCCGCCTGCCGACAGATTGCGAATCCGAACCTCGCCGCAGTCATCGCCGTCGATGAAACGCAGCTCTGCCTTCAGAAACAGGCTATCCCGGTCGAGCTGGCGCTTCGGGCAATCAACGGCCTGACTGTTCATCTTCAGGCTATCGTCAAATGTTTCTTTCATGAGCTTCCCGCAGTCGATAAATGTAAAATCGTGTTTCGTGATGCAAAGAATAGCGCGGGATAGGTGCAAATTTGGTTAATGTTCGGGATTATTTCTGAGGCACGCCAGACGTGCCATCGTGCACGATCAGCGTACGTTTCTCACCGGAGAACGCTATTGTCACTAGTTATAAGGCAGCAACGGCCGCCAATGTCACTGATCGCGGGATATTTTTTCGTTCCGTTCGTGCGCTTCCTGCGCTTCGACGGTCATCGTGGCTATTGGTCTCGCTTTTAGCCGGTCGAGTGAAATCTGCTCGCCGGTAACCTGACAATAACCATATTCGCCATCTTCAATCCGCCGCAATGCAGCATCAATCTTCGATGTAAGTTTGCGCTGGCGGTCGCGGGTTCGCAACTCGAGGCCCCAGTCGGTTTCGCTGGATGCCCGGTCATTCAGATCAGCGTCCTGAATCGGACCATCCTGCAAATGCGCAAGCGTTTCCTTGGATTCGTCGATGATTTCCTGTTTCCATTTCTTCAGCGCCTGCTTGAAGAAAGCGAGCTGTCGCTCGTTCATGAACTCTTCGTCTTCGCTTGGTTCATATCCGTCTGGGAGGACTGGATCTGCGCCATTCGCGCTATTTTTAGTCGATGCTTTTTTCGCCGAGGATGCCAACATACTCTCCAAACATCTGCCCTATCCGAATCCGGGAGGCTGGAACCATTTACACGGCGGGCCTATACCGAGCGCACTTGGTGGAAACAAGGCGCAAAATATTTGATATTTTAATTATCCCGATAATGGGAAAATTTTGGACAGCAAAATATGGTGAGGCCGATATTTTCACAGCATCCGAGGTATCATACCGGTTGCTGTACGCTTTCAAAATTCCGGGATTTTTTCATGTTTTCGCAATAATAGCATCTGCAATGGTTCCAATACGGGACATTAACCGTCGTTGGATAGGAGTTGCTAAGCTAATTTCGCATTTTGGCCCGGCAAACAAGGTTAATGGAATTGTGGTTTACGATTTCTTCTGTCTTTCTGTTTCATGTCGGGAGCGCGAACAGGAAAATTAGCGGTCGGTGCTAATTCAATGAACGCTCCCACAGCGGAAGAAAGATAATATTATGTCGGTACGGATGGCTTTAGCAAAATTATGCGCTTGCACTTGCGGCGGGGCACTAATTGGCGGTGGCGCGGTTCACGTGTCAGAAGCGCCTCCCGCACCTTATGTGAAAAAGCTGTCAAAAAAGCAGCCGATTCGCGCTCGTGTAGTCAGGAAAGGTGCGCCCGCTCGCAAAATCAAGCGTACGCGGCGCACGGTGACCAAGACAGTGACAGCTTGCCAACCGACGGTGGTTACAATCGCACAGACTCCGGCGGCGCAACCGATTCCGGTTCCTCTGCCTTCATATATCCCACCAGCGCCCCCTCTGCAGGACGGTGGCAGTTCCGTGCCTGTCGTGATTGGCGGTAGCGGCGGATATGTCGGTAGCTCAGGTGGCGGCTTCTTCGGTGGCTTTTTTGGTGGCGGCAGTTCCGGTGGCGGCAGCGTGGTAATCTCGTCAACCAGCAGCGGCGGGTCTACCAGCACATCCTCAGGAGGCAGCTCAACGAGCGGTGGCTCCACCAGCACGTCTACCGGCGGGATAACCAGCACCGGTGGTTCCACTAGCACATCTACCGGCGGGGTAACCAGCACTGGTGGTTCAACAAGCACTTCTACGGGGGGTAGCAGTTCCTCTTCGTCCAGTTCATCCAGCAGCAGCTCCTCCAGCAGTTCATCCAGCTCCAGTAGTGGCGGCACATCCTCAGGCGGCCACGGTTCATCTGGCGGACACGGCTCTTCGGGTGGCCACGGATCCTCTGGTGGGCATGGTTCTTCAGGTGGTGGTTCTAACGGTTCTTCTGGAAGCTCCGGATCTTCCGGTAGTTCAGGTTCTTCAGGCAGTTCGGGGTCGTCCAGCAGCTCATCCAGCAGTTCCAGCTCTTCGTCCTCGAGCTCGGGTGGTAGTTCTACCAGCAGTTCATCGGGAGCAACGGGCGGGTCTTCGAGCTTCGGTGGCAACAGCACCTCTTCCGGTTCGTCGGGCAGTTCGTCCAGCTCCAGTTCCACGAGCAGTAGTTCTAGTTCTTCGTCTTCGGGTGGCAGTACCGGCGGATCTACCGGCGGCACTGAGGTACCGGCACCACCGGTTGTTCTGCTTTTCGGTGCAGCAGCAGCAGCGCTGTTCGCCCGCCGGCGCAAGGCAAAAAAAGCGGTTGCCGCCTAAAACAATTGGACTGAAAAATTTGAAAAAGCGGCTGGAGCAATCTGGCCGCTTTTTGCTTTGCAGTCTTGCAAGTGAAACAGTCGCTCGGCATAGGCATTTGCCATGCATGATATAAAATATATTCGCGATAATCCGGATGATTTTGACGCTGCGCTGGCCAAGCGTGGCGTCGAAGCCGTTGCCCAGCATATACTGGCATTGGATGAACAGAGCCGCGCTCTGAAAACCCAGGTGCAGGAAGGACAGGCCCGCCGCAATGAGGCGTCCAAGGCGATAGGGAAGGCCAAGGGGCAGGGTGACGAGGATGCTGCGCAGGCATTGATGGCGGAAGTCGCGGAATTGAAAAGCAAATTGCCCGAACTGGAAGAACAGGAACGGGAAGTTTCGGGTCGGTTGCAGACTGTTCTGGCAGCTTTGCCCAATCTGCCTGCCGATGGTGTCCCGCTTGGCGATGATGAAGAGGGAAATGTGGAGGTCGCACGCTGGGGCGAACCCCGCAAATTTGATTTTGATCCGAAAGAGCACAGCGATATCGGTCCCGCTCTCGGTCTGGAATTTGAGACGGCCGCCACCATGTCCGGTGCGCGCTTCGCCTTCCTGCGTGGTCAAATGGCCGGATTGCAGCGGGCGATCGGCCAATATATGCTTGATCAGCAAACTATGACAAATGGCTTTCAGGAATGCGCCCCCCCCCTGTTGGTGCGAGATGAGGCTGTATTCGGTACCGGGCAATTGCCCAAATTTTCAGAAGATCTGTTCCAGACTACCGATGGCCTCTGGTTGATCCCCACCGCTGAAGTCAGTCTGACCAATAGCGTAAATGGACAAATTTTGGATGAGGCGCAACTGCCGATCCGGTTAACCGCGCTGACGCCTTGTTTTCGCAGCGAAGCAGGTTCGGCTGGCAAGGATACCAAAGGTTTGATTCGCCAGCATCAGTTTGAGAAGGTCGAAATGGTTGCCATTTCGCATCCTGATCATAGCGATGCTGAGCATGACCGGATGACCGAGGCCGCGGAATCGATTCTGAAGGCGCTCGAACTGCCCTATCGAAAAATGCTTTTGTGCACCGGTGACATGGGGGCGACATCGCGCAAAACATATGATTTGGAAGTCTGGCTTCCTGGCCAGGACACCTATCGCGAGATTTCCAGCATTTCGACTTGCGGTGAATTTCAGGCGCGGCGGATGAATGCCCGTTTCCGGCCGGAAGGGGAGACCAAAGGTACGCAATTTGTCCACACCCTCAATGGTTCGGGACTCGCTGTGGGCCGTACATTGGTTGCGATTCTCGAAAATTATCAGCAGGCGGATGGCTCTGTCACCATTCCAAAGGCCTTGCTGTCCTATATGAATGGGATCGACAAACTGGAGCCAGCGTGATGCGGATTTTGCTAACCAATGATGATGGTTTTGATGCGCCGGGCATGAAAATCCTGCTGGAAATCGCTCAGCATTTTTCCAACGACATCTGGATTGTTGCCCCTTCTGACGAGAATTCGGGGGCAGGCCACTCGCTTACCATCACAAGGCCGTTGCGCATTCGCAAGCGCGGTGATCAGCAATATTCAGTTGATGGTACACCAACTGATAGCGTGATGATGGCGGTCGCCAAGATTATGAAAGACGGGCCCCCTGATCTCATCCTGTCGGGTGTTAATCGTGGTGCAAATCTCGGTGAGGATGTCACTTATTCGGGTACAGTTTCGGCTGCTATGGAAGGCGCACTGGCGGGCATTCCTTCGATCGCGCTCAGCCAGTCCTATGCGCAAGGTGATATGGGACCCAATGTGCCGTTTGAGGCCGCCGTGCAATGGGGAGAACGCGTCCTGCGTCCCCTGATCAAGGAACGGATGGACTATCGAACACTGGTGAATATCAATTTTCCTGCGGTTCGTGCCAATGAAGTCAAAGGCGTCAGGGTCGTATCGCAGGGCATTCGCGATTACGGTCGCTTGCAGATCGTTAGTAACTACGACCCGCGTGGTTTTGAATATCATTGGTTCGGTCTTGGGCCGATGGTCGAAACACCGGCGCACAGCACCGATCTTGAGGCGGTTGCCGATGGCTATGTTTCAATCACGCCGCTCCATCTCGATTTAACCCATTATGATTCGATGGATAGTCTGAAGAAACTTTATCCTTGAACGGGCGACCAGGCCTTATGAATTCATTCTGTTTGGATCGCGGGGCTGGCAAGCTGGGGTTTTGCTGCTATTAGCATTCCAGCAAGGGAAAGAGTGGGTGAATGGGGTCATATATGCGTCACGTTGCGATCCTGACATTGATTGTTGGTTGTACAGCCTGCATCCCGCAGGGTCGCAGTGATTATGCCGCGCCCCCAGATCAACCTCAGTTGCGGACAGATATAGCCGCTCTTGGCACCGCGCCTGAACAGGCTCCCCCTTCAACCTGGCAAACGAGTCCCGTTGCGGCCAACGCCCAACGGGTGGTATCGGGCACATATATTGTGCAGCCCGGGGATACGTTGCTCGGCATTGCCAATAAAACAGGTGCTGGATCCCAGATCATTGCGTCAGCCAACGGATTGGTCGAACCCTATGTCATTCATCCGGGCCAGCGACTGAAAATTACTGGAGGGCGCTATCACGCAGTCAATTCGGGTGAGACCGGTATCGCGATCGCCCGTGCCTATGGCGCCGCATGGCGCGAGGTAGTGGCTCTGAACGCACTGGAGGAACCTTATGTTCTGCGCGTGGGTCAGAAGTTGCTGCTCCCTGCAACGATAACCAGCGATCCTGCAAATATGAGCATTGAACAACGCGCGGCCGCGTTTAGTCTCGATATTGACGATATTGTCACCGGCAGTCAGCCTGCTCTCGCTGATGGTGCTACGGCGACAGAGCCATCCGATTGGCGAAAAGCCATTACACCAAATGCTACGATAGCCATTCCGGCCAATTTTTCCGGACGGTTTCAGTGGCCGGTTGATGGCACTGTTATTTCCAGCTTTGGCAGCAAAGGGGACGGCAAGGTCAACGATGGCCTTAACATCGGAGTTCCCAAAGGCACGCCTATTCGGGCGTCTGCTGATGGCGTTGTTGCTTATAGCGGCGATGAAATCGGCGTGTTTGGAGGGTTGATTTTGATCAGCCATGGCTCCGGTTGGGTGACCGCCTATGGTCATGCCGACAAACTTAATGTGACACGCGGCCAGAAAGTCAAAGCCGGTGAGACAATCGGGCTCGCCGGCGAAAGTGGCTATGTGCAGGAACCACAACTGCATTTCGAGATTCGCAGGGATCGCAAGCCGGTCGATCCGAACGCCCACTTACCGAAACGCGGCTGACCAATCATGGCAAGCGGCGATCGGCGCAAAATTTCTGATTATTTTACGCTGCGGCGGCGTTCGAGCCTGCCGATCTGGGCGGACATTAGCTGGCGGGTTGCATTCGTTCTCGGCCTGATCGGAATGGCGGTGTCGGTCCATTATTTCGACCGCAACGGCCTGCAGGACAGTTACGATGGTGATGTCAGTTTCCTCGATGTCATATATTTCACGATGATTTCGATCACCACCACCGGCTATGGTGACATCGCTCCGGTTACCGAACGGGCGCGGATGTTTGACGCACTGGTTGTGACTCCTATTCGCATCTTCGTCGTGCTAATCTTTGTTGGCACGGCCTATAATTTTGTTTTCAAACGAACCTGGGACAATTGGCGCATGAAACTGATTCAAAGCAACTTGCACGACCATATCGTGATCGCCGGCTTTGGCACGAGCGGCAGCGAAGCCGTGCAGGAGCTGCTCGCCCGCGGTACCAAGCCCGAAGAGATTGTCGTGATCGACACATCGGATGACGCCTTGTCGATGGCAGAGAAGCTTGGCTGTGCGGTGATCAGTGGTGATGCGACCCGGGACAACGCGTTGATGAATGTCAAAATTTCCCGCGCCCGTTCGCTGATCGTGTCGGCGGGGCGCGATGACACCAGCATCCTGATCGTCCTGACCGCGCGGCATCTTGCCTATCATCTGCCGATAAGCGTGTCGATCAAGGCCGCGGATAACGAATTGCTCGCGCGGCAGGCCGGTGCGACAACGGTGATCAATCCGGTCAGTTTCGCCGGGCTTCTGCTTGCCGGCAGCTGTGAAGGCGCCAAGATTTCTGACTATCTCAGCGATCTTGCTTCTGCCACCGGCCGGGTAAAGCTCGTTCAGCGCGCGGTTACCGAAAACGAAGTCGGCATGGCGATGAGCGAAGTTGTCGGCCATGGTCTTGGTGTGCGTATTTACCGGGGCGATACGGTGATCGGCTTTTGGGAGACCGAGGCCAAGAAGCTCGAGGCCGGCGATATCATTGTCGAGATCATCCCCGGTAACGGCAATGACCGCGATCATCTGGCTGTGAAGCACGCCTGATTTCGCCTGTTCCAGTGTCTGCACCATAGTTCATGTTGCACCTGCGAGATAAACATCTATTCTGCCGGTGCAAAGATGGAGCAAGCTAATGGCCGAACCGATACCGATGCCCACCGGCCTTCGCCCGCCCCACCGGCTGGCGCAACTGGGTGAACTGTCCCTGCCGCTTGATCTTCTGCGCTTTGGCCTGCAATGGCCGCGCCTTGTCACCGCGCCGCGCGGCGATGGCCGGCCGGTCTGTCTGATCCCCGGCTATGGCGGCAGTGAATTGTCGATGCGGCCGCTGGAGGGCTTTCTCAAGCGGATCAACTATAACGCCGCCGACTGGTCGCTTGGCCGCAACCAGGGCGCAGTCGACCGTGATGTTGCGCGCTTTACCGCGGTCGCGGAAGAGCGCTTCGCCGCCAATGGTGAACAGCCATTGACCCTGATCGGCTGGTCGCTTGGCGGGCTTATCGCGCGGGAGACCGCTCGCCTGACACCGCATCTGGTGCGCGAGGTGATCACCATGGGAACGCCGATCATCGGAGGCCCCAAATATACGACGCCCGGCCAGCGCTACGCCAGGTCCGCCAATCTCCAGCTCGACCAGCTGGAACGCGAAGTCCATCAACGCAACAGCATTGGCTTCGACCATCCGCTGACCGTCCTCTATACCGACCGTGACGGGATCGTCGGTCCCGATATTGCCAGAGACATATACAATCCGCAGGCCCGCAATATCCGCGTCGATGGCGGGCATATGGGGCTGGGCTTCAACCCCAAGGTCTGGCGGATCATCGCCGATACGCTCGCCGGGCAGGCCTGATCGAATCCCGGTTCAATCCGCTGCCTCGGCTTTCGGCTTGCGCCACAAATAGCGGTATACGCCGAACAGGTTGATCCCGAGCAGGACGATGTTCTGGACCGCCAGCGGGTTGTTGCCGTCGAGCAGTGACGCGGCGATCCAGACGATTGACGAGCCGGAGAACAGGACGAAGCCCGATCCGCTAATCTTTGCTCCCGCGTTGAGCGAGACCATCGCGGCGGCGATCATGCCGCTGATGCTTGCGGTCCATCGCAATATGTCGACCAGTTCCATCCTGTTGCTCCAGCTGTCTTGTCTGATGCAAGGTCTACGTATGGAGAGCGGAACTGGTTCAATCATCCGCTGTTTTTAGTTGCGGATGGAACCCTGCTCCGGTCCGACCGTTGTCATGATGAGCCGGGCGTTGCTTCTCCCTCCCATTTTTGGCGACCCCGGCGTCTTTTCCACCCGATCCATCTCCTCATATCTCTGTTATCATCTTGTAATTACGAGCTAAACCAGGCGTGCACGACGCCCATGGCGGTGTAGAAGAGCAGCCAGTAGCCGGCATCGATGAAGAACAGGGTCTTGCTCTTCTGCGAGAAGAGATAGTTGGTCCCGATTGCCGGAACGATGAAGCCGAGCGCGACGCCAAAGGCCGTCAGCACTTTTACGCCGAAATCGAGATCGACCGCATAGGTCGCGAATGTATGGGCCAGCGTCCACGAGGCGATCAGGCTGAAGGCAAAGGCCCCGCCGTAGATCATGCCCATATTGCCTTCCTTGATCTGTTCTTCGGTCAGCCCGACCGCGCCCATCCATGTCTTGCCCATCACCGGCCCGTACCAGATACCGCCGACCAGAAAACCCGCCAGCGCGGCAACAATGACCGCGATCCAGTTCACATCGAATATGTTCATATCATCCTCCCTGTTGTGCCCGCGAAGGCCAGGTCTGCCGGACCAAGCCGCGCGGATCGGGGCCATTTATACGCCTGCCGCTGTTTTTCGACAAGCAGGCGAGATCGAGCCCCGGCACCGGCAATTGCATATCTGGCGTGACTCGCCTGCAAAACGCGCCTAAAGCGCCCCGGATATGGCAACCCAAATCCCTTCTCCGCCCAAAGTGGGCATGGTCTCGCTCGGCTGTCCCAAGGCACTGGTCGACAGCGAGCGCATCCTGACCCAGCTGCGCAGCGACGGCTATGACATGTCGGCAGACTATGCCGGCGCCGATGTCGTGCTCGTCAACACCTGCGGTTTTCTCGACAGCGCCAAGGAGGAGAGCCTCGAGGCGATTGGCGAGGCGATGGCCGAGAATGGCCGGGTGATCGTCACCGGCTGCATGGGCAATGAAGCCGACGTCATCATGAAGCGCTTCCCCGATGTGCTCGCCGTCACCGGCGCGCATCAGTACGAGGATGTCGTCACCGCGGTCCACGCTGCGGCTCCGGCAGCCCGCGGCGCGTTCGTCGATCTCGTGCCGCGCCGGGATATGGGGGCCGGCCTCAAGCTCACCCCGCGCCATTACAGCTATCTCAAGATCAGCGAAGGCTGCAACCATCGCTGTTCCTTCTGCATCATCCCCAGCCTGCGCGGCGACCTCGTCAGCCGCCGCCCCGACGCGATCCTGCGCGAGGCGGAGAAGCTGGTCGCGGCCGGCACGAAAGAGCTTCTCGTCATCAGCCAGGACACCTCGGCCTACGGCGTCGATATCCGCCACGAACCGCGCGCCTGGAACGGACCGACCGGGCAGGGTCGCGAGGTCCGCGCCCATATGACCGATCTCGCCGCCGCGCTCGGGGAGCTCAGGACGCCGGAGGGGCAGGGCGTGTGGACCCGACTCCACTATGTCTACCCCTATCCCCATGTCGACAAGGTCATCCCGCTGATGGCCGAACGCAAGATCACCCCCTATCTCGACATCCCGTTCCAGCACGCCGCGCCCAACGTTCTCAAACGCATGAAGCGCCCGGCCAACGAGGCCAAGGTGCTGCAGCGGGTCAAGAGCTGGCGCGACATCTGCCCCGATCTCACCATCCGCTCGACCTTTGTCGTCGGCTTCCCCGGCGAGACCGAGGATGATTTCAAATATCTGCTCGACTGGCTCGAGGAAGCCCAGCTTGACCGCGTCGGCGCGTTCCGCTTCGAACCGGTCGAAGGCGCCGAGGCCAATCAGCTCGATGGCGCGCTGCCCGAAGAGATCAAGGAAGAGCGTTTCCAGCGGATCATGGAAGTCACCGCCCGGATCAGCGCCGCCAAGTTGCAAGCGAAAGTCGGTCGGACCCTGCCGGTGATTATCGACGATATC
>CAJQNR010000029.1 GCA_905479715.1 uncultured Sphingorhabdus sp. | reverse complement strand
GAGGGCAGTTTCCACTTCCACGAGAGCCGGATGGGCAGGGCAGGGGATCTGGTGCCCGAATGGGTTGATGAGATCCTGTCGCATGGCCTGTGTTGAGGAGCTTGCCGTGAAAGGCAGCTGCCATTGCGGAGCGGTGCAGATCACGGTTGCGGCTCCGCCCGAACAGGTGACCCGGTGCAATTGCTCCTTGTGCAGCAAGACCGGCTGGATTGGCGGCTATTGGCATCCCGATGATGTGCAGGTCGCGGCGAAGCCGGAGGCGCTGACCGCCTATGTCCAGGGCGACCGGATGATCACCACATGGCATTGCGCCACCTGCGGCAGCCCCACCCACTGGACCCCGCGGACCGCTCCGCCCGACCGTATGGGCGTGAACATGCGGATGTTCGACCCGGAAGAGTGGCAGCATCTGCCGGTCCGCGAAGTGGACGGGGCAAGTCTCTAGCCCGTGCCACTCGTCAGCAGGTCATTGCGCCGCAACGTCAAGAGCACTTATAGACGCCCTTGCAATTAATGACATTTTGCCGCCAGACGGCGCCACACAGGGAGCGTGACATTGCGAAAATTTTCCATCGGCCTGCTGTCGACACTCTGCGCCTTTGCCCTGGCGCCCGCGGCTCTTGCCCAGTCGGCTGGCGACAGTAACGGCCAGACGACCGCTCGCGCTTTGGCGGGACATTATCGCCTCGCCGGGGTGATGGAGACCGCTTCGCAGCTTCAGCTTGAAGCCGATGGCAGCTATCGATGGATGCTGATCGTCGGCAGTCTTGATCTCTATAGCGAGGGCACATGGACGCTGGCGGGCGGACAGGTGATCCTCGGTCCGCACCGGTTTGGCAAGGACAGGCCGGTCTTTGCGCTGGGCGCGTCTTATCCCTGGGGCCGGGAAGAAGCGGACGCCGCCTATGCCAGCGACACGACCCGGCTGCACAACCGGGCGAAGTGGCAATGCGCCTTCCTCGCTAGCGGCGGCTATTATCAATCGTCGGATGATTACGCCGTGCCCGAGGAGCTGACCCCGTTGCAGCGCTTCGAAGCCGCTGTCGAGAGCGAGCGCGAATTGCGCGCGGCCTATGAAAAGGCGATTGCCGCCTATTTCGCCCGCGATATGTCCGACCCGGACGACAATCTTGAAATTTCCGCACGCTCGGCGCGAAGAGACTGGGGGCGTGCGGTGGCTCTTCTGGCCAAAAGCGCGCGTGCCGCGGGCAAGACCGCCCGCTATCAGCCGCCGTCGCTGCCCGCCGACTGTTTCTTCCTGTCCGATTATACGCCTGAATATGCGGGCAACGAATCCGGTCCCCGGATCGACTGGACCGAGGGTGTCGGCATCTGGGTCAAACGGCGCGAGCGGCCCAATGCGCACCTGAATATCGATGCCGAATTCACCTTCGCCGACGGCAGTAGGGCGACGGCCAACAGCCATGAACTGGGCTTCGCCTTCGTGCCCGCAGCCGATGAACGGCAGCTAAAGGCGATCAAGCTGACCCTGCGGCACGATGGCAGCGAATATTCGTCCCGCTTTGATGTCGCTCCGGACCGCAATGCGCGGGTGTTCGAAGTGAAGCTCGACCGGCGCGTGTTGATAAAACCGCCCTTCGAGCAGCTCCGGCTGGATATTGACGGCGACCGGCTGGTGCCGGCAGATGGCAGCGGCGGCGCTTATATCAGGCGTGACTGAACATGCGACGGGCCCCGCCAACCGCAAGGGAGGAACGGGGCCCGTGACCTGTTCGGGATCTAGCCCGCCGACGGCCGGTGCGCATTATCGGACCAGTCCTGCCGCGCTGCCCATTGCTCGAGCGTTTCAAATTCGACCTCGGGCAGACGCCGGTGCATATAGTCGGTGTTGACCAGAAACGGCTGGGTCGGGGAGTCATTATTATAATGATAGAAGGACGCGATAAAGTCGCGCATCGGCTGCTTCTCTTCTTCCGCCATCGAATCGCCCAGAGCCTTGACCAGCAGCGCCCCGAATTCCTCCGGCGTGCAGGGATCATATTTTATTTCCCGGCCAAATACGCGCGACAGTGCCTCGGTGACTTCGGTCGGTTTCAGCGCCTGCGGACCGCCGATATTCATCCATGCGCCTTCAAGATCGGGGCGGGACAGCGCCGCCGTCATGCATTTCCCGACATCGTCGAGGCTGATCCAGTTGGCCGTCAGATGGGGCTTGTGCGCATAGACATAGCGATTTTCATGGACGATGAAGGGGCGCGCCCAGTTGGTCAGCAAATTGTCCATGAACAGCACTGATCCGAAGACAGTCGCCGGTATGCCGGTGCGAAACAGGGCGTTGATCGCCGGGGTATTGTCGCCATAAGTATGGGCTTCTCCTGGCTGATCCGGGATCCAGCCCGATGTGTTCCAGACGAAACGGTCCAGACCGGCCTCCAGCGCCGCCGATCCCAGTTTGGCGACCAGCTCCGCGCGATCACCGGGCGATTGCAGGGGATGGGTGTAGAATACCGCGTCCGAACCTTCCAGCGCCGGTACGAATGTCGATTCGTCGGAAAGATCGATGACCCGGGTTTCGTCCGCGACATTGCTGCCGCCGAGGTCGGGGTTCTCGCTGCGCGACAGGGCCCGCACCTTGTGTCCGGCCGCGGCCAGCTGCCTCATTTGGGCCAGACCCTGCCGTCCGGTTGCGCCTACTACGGATACCAATGCCATCAGTCTCTCTCCTGTTTTATTGTTCAGGAGGAAAATCTAGGCGCGCGGCTGTGCTCTCTCAATGCATCAATTAGTCAGGGGTTGGCGTCGCCCGTTGCGGAGCGCGCGCTCTACAAATGCATCGTCACGAACAGAAAGACGATCCACAGGGCCAGCGCAACCGTGGTCAGCCAGGTCGCCAATACACCCATTTGGCGGAAGCGCGGGGAGCCGCCCTTGTGATGCTGAGCCATGCCGACAATATGCAGGACGCGGCCGATCAGGAAGATCGCGGCGATGATCGTCAGGCCGATATGATTGGCATTGGCCAGTTCCAGAACTCCGAGCATGATCAGGAAGATTGGCGCATGTTCGGACAGATTGGCATGGGTACGCCGGGCGGCGAGCAAGTCAGGATTGTCGCCGTCGCCAAAGCCGATCTGGGTGGCGAGACGGACCTTGACCGTGGCATAGGCGCAATAGATCAGCAGCAAGGCGCAAATCGCGGCGGCGAGGCCGGTTACCGGTATTGTCATGATATTCCTCCCTGTGTTTTGTGAAGTCTAGCCGATTCTCGCCAAAGCGCAAATTGCGAGGTGGGGGGGGTTGTGTTCCGCGATGGTGGCCAGTCCGCTTTTTCCCGGCGCGATCTTGGCTGGAGTGAAATGGAACGCGGGAAAAGTTCGTGCATTTCGTCAATAGCCGCTACACCATCGGACAAACGAACCAAAAAAGGAAATAGATATGCGTGCATGGGCCCTGAAGAGTCGTCCCGCCGGTACCCCGGCGACCGATGATTTTCAGATGATCGAGGTAACGGATGCCCCGCTTGGCGAAGGCGAATATCGCATCACAAATAGCTGGCTGTCGGTTGACCCCTATATGCGCGGGCGGATGAATGATGTGAAAAGCTATGCGCCCCCGTTCGGTATCGGTGAAGCGATGACCGGCGGCGCGGTCGGCACGGTGACCGAAAGCAACAACGCCGATTATCCAGTCGGATGCAAAGTGCTGCATATGGCGGGTTGGCGAGACACGGCGGTCGCTGGCGGCAGCAATCCTCCCGAAGGCGGAATGCCACCGGTGAAACTTCCCAATCTCGGTGTTCCCGATCAACATTGGCTGTCCATCATCGGCATGCCCGGAGGCACGGCCTGGTTCGGCTTGCTGAAAGTCGGCGCGGCCAAAGAAGGCGAAACTGTTTTCGTGTCTGCGGCAGCCGGCGCGGTTGGCTCAACCGTGACCCAGATAGCCAAGGCCAAGGGTATGACCGTGATCGGGTCAGCCGGTGGCGCAGATAAATGTGCATGGGTTAAGGAAATCGGAGCGGATGCTTGCATCGATTACAAGGCCGGTCCGGTATTGCCGCAATTGCGCGCAGCCTTGAAGGAACTCGGCAAATCCGGCGTTGATGTCTATTTTGACAATGTCGGTGGTGAACATCTCGATGCGGCGCTGGCCTGCGCCAACGAACGCGCCCGTGTTGCGATTTGCGGGATGATTGACGTTTACAATGATCAACAGCCGCAATCAATGCAATATCTGACCATGATCATTGGCCTGCGCATAAAGATCGAGGGCTTCCTTTACCCTGATTTCGCCGCGCAAGTGCCCGAATTCAATGCCGATATGGCGGAACTGATTGCATCGGGTGCCGTGAAGGGCCGTGAGACGGTGATGGAGGGGCTGGAAAAAGCACCGGACGCGTTCATCGGACTGTTTACCGGCGCAAACACGGGCAAGATGCTGGTCAAGGTCTAGTGTGGCGGCGAAAGGGGGTAGCTAGGGTGAGACCAAAGCCGCTGCGCAGAATATGCTGCCATATAATCGCGGGAAGTTCCGCCCTTGCGGCGATGGCCTTGGCTCAAGCAACTCCCGCCCTTGCTACTGAAGCGCCAGACATCTCCATTTGCGACGACCTACCAAGTGATCCGGAAATCACATCAGATCGCGTAGATCCCATCTCCCTGCCAGCCGACTGGGAGGGCGTCGCCACATCTTCGCGCAACTGGATCGCGGTATGGACCGAGCATAGCAGGACCTATTGCGTGGAAACCGCATGGATGTTTGAGGCCACCAATCTCGAGCGATTTGGCGAACGCTTTCTCGGCTTTAACTGGATCGGCCTTGAGGCCTTCGGCTATGTACTGATCGACCGGGCCCGCCAGGGTCGCGAGATCGATACAGGCTCCAGACCGCTTTTTTCGCCCGACGGCAGCAAATTTGCAACGTTGCAAAGATCCGACGCAAACTATGGCGGTTTTGAAGGCTTTGCGATCTGGCAAACTCACGGAAACATGCTTGAGCCCTATATTGTCAATGCCGGACCGCCACTCTATCCGATGTACGATTGGCGGATAGATCGCTGGGAAGGGGAGCATTGCCTCCACATTTCAGCGGTTCCCTATGACCGTTTTGAAGGCAAGTGGGGAATCCTTCCAGGCGTCACACGAGACCATTATGTGTCCAGCGCTTCCAATGATTGGCGAATCCTTGAAGGCGCGAAATGTGAAATAGGGAATCCACCTTGAACGCTTCGCATGCGTATCGCAGGTGGTTCATCGTCGGTACCGCCGCCGCGCTATCCGGTGGGGCAGTGTCGGCTAGCGAGCCTGCGGCGCTTGACTGGAAAACGGCCATAGCCGGCTTCGTTGAAGGTGAGCAGAGGTCTCCGATGGTCTTCAACATGAAGGAAGCTGCGCGCTGCAGCGGTCGCTGGATGACCCATGCCGGTGCGGTGCACTACGACACCTTCCCGGAAACGGCTGTGGGCGCCTTCATTGAGCAGTTGCGGCTCTCCGCCGCGATGAATGCGGTCGATTTTTTCATCACCGAGGATCGGGACCATCCCGCCTCTCGCGACGCCGCCGACGAGGCTGATCGCCTGCTGGGGCTCGCATTGGCAGGCGATGCGGCGGCAGCGCGCACCTATTTCGAGAATCTCGGCCTGTGTTCGACCCGGCCTGAAACGGTGCACGATGAGACCGCCGTGGCCATAGATGCGGCAGCGACGCCCTTACAACAGACAGAAGCATCGCCAATAGAGCTTCCATCAAGCGATTTCGATGAGCCGGTAAACCAGCAAAGGCTGGCCTTTATCGAACTGTTCGTCCAGCGATTGCGCGACGGCGCACCGGTTGCCGATTTGCTCAAGCCAAAGATATCTTATGTTTTTATAGTGAAACACGACTGTGCAGCGGCAACGACCGGCTATGTTGACCTGCTGCCCGCCAGCGATGTCGATACCGGTTTTCCATTTGAAGCCACTTACACTTGGGAAAATCCGGATTGCATGGTGCCGCCCGAGCTCGATTCAATAGAAGCCTTCAACCTGAAGGAAACCCTAGCACATTGGAACCGGATAGAAGTCGCCGTCGAGGATCATAATTTTGATGGTTTCGTCTTAACGGACAAGGCGAGAAACGATTACTTGCTCATAGGTATCGAACCTTATGGCAAAGGTTATGCCGTCTCGAAAATCGAGTACCGGCGGGAGATGCCCTGACAATCAACGGAAATCGCTTTGCTGATCCCACCATGTGGCGGATGGCTTCACAATAGTATCCAGCCCGCGTCTGCGACAGCAAATGGGACGGAAGTCGCCATTGCAGCCATCCCATATGGAAATCGCTTTAGAATTTAGCAGGACCGGCAAGTTTGTGGTCGGTCAAATAGATGACCTGACCATGTTGGCGCTGATCAGCTTGGTGGCGGCGTGCCGCAGCTTTTGCAATGCGGGTCCTTTGGCAGGTTGATGCTGCGCATCGACGGCGCGAGGCCGTCGAACAGCTGGAGCTTTCCGGCCGGGTCCTGGCCAAAGCCGGTGATCACCCGGATCGCTTCCATCGCCGCAAAGCTGCCCATCAGTCCCACCATCGCGCCCAACACGCCAACTTCCGAGCAATTGTCGCAATCATCGGGGTCGAGTGCGTCGCCGACGAAACAGCGGTAGCAGGGCTTGTCATCCTCCCAGCCGCGGAAAGTGCCGAGCTGTCCCTGAAACTGGCCGATCGCAGCGGAGACAAGGGGAACGCGGTGCGCGACCGAGAGATCGGAGACCAGCAGGCGGGTCTGGTAATTGTCCGTGCCATCGATAATTGCATCAAAAGGCGCAAAAAATGCTGCGGCGTCCTCTGCCAAATGCTGCGCGGTAAGTCGTTGATTTATTGGAATTATATCTATATCGGGGTTGATACGCTGCGCGGCACTTTTGGCAACTTCCACTTTCGCCTTGCCAATATCACCGTCGCTGAAAAGAACCTGCCGTTGCAGGTTGGAGAGCGAGACCACATCATCGTCGATGATGGTCAAACTGCCGATTCCCGCCGCCGCCAGA
>CAJQNR010000028.1 GCA_905479715.1 uncultured Sphingorhabdus sp. | reverse complement strand
CTGCGAACCTGCCCTTCAAGAAAAAAGCGGTCCTCGCCGCTCAATACGACCAAACCCGCCTGCCTGCCTACCATTACCAATGCTCCTGTCTGTTCAAACAGAGCATATACAATGATACTTACTTCAATTCCAGATGACTAGACTTAAACTACATTCTCGTCGATCTTGGCCTCCGCCGCGTTGATCAGCCGTTTTTGCAACCCGTTCAGTCTTTGCTTGCTGGTAATCTTGCCGCCCAACAAATCCGTGATGTAGAATGTATCCACTGCACGCTCGCCATAGGTAGCAATATGAGCGCTGTGCACGGTCACTTTCGATTCAAACAGGGCGTAGGCCAAGGCGTTGAGCAGGGCCGGCCGGTCCTGTGCATTGACTTCCACAACGGTAAACCGGTTGGACGCGTCATTGTCGACCAGCGCATAGGGCGTGATGGCAAAGGCACCTGCCCGTGAATGGGTGAGCGGTCTGGCTTCGAGCTTTGTCAGGAGCTTGGACCGGTTGGCCAACGCATCCTCAACCGCTTCCTTGAGCCGGTCCAGCTGCGCCTTTTCCGTAAACGGCTTTCCATGTGCATCCTGAACCAGAAAATTGTCCAGCGCCATGCCGTCGCGGGTGGTGTGAATGCGCGCGTCGATAATATTGCCGCCGGAGACGTGGATGCCCCCTGCAATCCGATAGAATAATCCCGGATGGTCGGCCGCATAGACGGTTATCAACGTCGCACCGCGTTCGGCATAGACATCGGCAAAAATCGCGAGGTCCGTATCCCCGGCGTCCAGCACCAGCTGCGCGTTCTGAGCGATTATGTCATCCGGTTCTGCAATCCAGTAGGGATCGGTGAACCGTTTCGCCAGCTTCTGGAACTCGGCCTCCGGCAGCTTCAGTGCCTCGGCCAGAACCGCCTTTTTCTCGTCGATCCGTTCCTTGCGGCCACGCTGTTTGTGACCGAGCAACAGCATTTCCTCAGCCCCTTCAAACAAGTCGGTCAGCAATTGCCGTTTCCAGCTATTCCATACCCCTGGTCCGACCGCGCGAATATCCACGACGGTCAGCACGGTGAGCTGGCGGAGACGCTCGACACTTTTCACCTGACTGACAAAATCCTGAATGGTCTTGAAATCGGAAAGATCCCGTTTGAACGCGACCGCCGACATCAGCAGGTGATTGCGAACCAGCCACGCGACCAGTTCGGTCTCATGTGGTCTCAGACCCAGCCGCGGACAAAGCTTCATGGCCACTTCCGCGCCCAATATGCTGTGATCACCGCCGCGTCCCTTGGCAATGTCATGCAGCAAGGTGGCGACAAAAATCACTCGCCGGTTCTGCAATTTTGCCATGGTCGCGGTGCTGTTCGGATGATCCTCGACCAGATCCCCCCTGCCGATCCTCGCCAGCAGGCCGATTGCGCGGATCGTATGTTCATCGACCGTATAATGGTGATACATGTCGAACTGCATCTGCGCCACAACCCGACCGAAATCGGGAATGAAACGACCAAAGATCGCGGCTTCGTTCATCCACCGCAGCACCAGTTCAGGATCGCGCGGCGAGCAGAGCACGTCGAGAAACAGCTTGTTGGCGCGCTTGTCCTTGCGAATCTTGTTATCGATCAGCTTGGCATCCCGCCGCGCCGCCCGCATCGCCATCGGATGGATTTCCAGCTCGTGCTTGTCGGCAAGCCAGAAAATCTCGAGTAGCCGGACCGGATCTTCTTCAAAGAAATTCTCGTCCGGCAATGCAAGCCGGCCGCGGTCAAGAACAAAGCCCTTAAGCTTCTTGGGCTTGCGGGTCATGCTCGGCAGAAACCGGCGCACCCCGGCGTTGTGCGTCTCGTCAAGATGGGCCAGAAACACACCGGTCAGATTGCCGACCACTTTAGCGTTCAGGAAATAATATTGCATGAACCGTTCGACCGAAGATTTTCCCGGGCGGTCGGCAAAGCGCATCCGCCGCGCGACTTCTGGCTGAAGGTCAAAGGTCAGCCGGTCTTCGGCGCGACCGGTGATATCGTGCATATGACAGCGCACCGCCCAGAGGAAATTGGCCGCCTTGCGAAAACGCTTGAATTCGTCAGTAGTGAGCAAGCCGACATCGACCAGATCCTCCGCCGAAGCGACACGATGAATATATTTGCCGATCCAGTAGAGGGTTTGCAGGTCACGCATCCCCCCCTTGCCTTCCTTGACATTGGGTTCGACAACATAGCGGCTATCGCCCATTTTCTTGTGACGGGCATCGCGTTCGGCGAGTTTTTCAGCAACGAAACTGCTGTCGGTTCCTGCCACCACCTCGTTGAAAAAGCGCTGTTTTGCTTCTTCGTAAACGCCGGTGTCACCCCAGATATAACGCCCTTCGAGGAGCGCCGTGCGGATCGAAAGATCGCCTTTGGCCATGCGCACCATTTCATCAATCGAGCGGCTGCTTTGCCCGACCTTCAACCCGAGATCCCACAGCCAGTACAGCATCGCCTCGACCGCCTGTTCGGTCCAGCTGGTGGTCTTGTGCGGCGTCAGAAAGGCGATATCGACATCGCTATGCGGCGCCATTTCTCCGCGACCATAGCCGCCCACGGCCATTACCGCGATACGCTCGCCCGAGGACGGGTTGCTGACCGGATATTGGTGATGCACCGCGATATCGTGAATCAACCGGACCAGCTGGTCGACCAGAAACGACTGGGCAGCCGCCATTTCATGGCCGGCAGACGGTTTCTTCAGCAGGCGTCTGCTAATCTCCTCACGACCGTTTGCCAGCGCGTCCTGCAGGATCGGCAGGATCTTTGCCCGCGCTTTGGGCATCCCGTATTCGGCAATGATCTCGTCTATTTTTCCAGCAAGTGCCCGGCGATTGATAATATCCCGCTGGCGGACAATCCGTTTCCCCGGATCCTCCGGCGCAGCCGGAACATCAGCGCGTATATTCATCCTGTCGCAGCCAGTTCATCACGATGCTTTTTCGCAATCACGATTTTGGCGATTTTCGCTGTGCCGAGTTTCGGCAATGGCTCGTCATATTGCCAGATATGGACCGGCATTTTATAGGGAGCGAGCTGGTGCTTGAGCGCTTCCAGCAGCTCCTCGTCGGTCAGACTATGCCCCTCTTTGGTGTGATAGACCAGTGCCGGCACTTCCCCGAACCGTTCATCGGGAACGCCAAAGATACAGGCTTCAGCAACCGCCGGATTGGCATAGACCGCGGCTTCGACTTCCTGACAACTGATATTCTCGCCGCCGCGGATGATGATCTCCTTCTTGCGATCAACAATGTAGAGATAGCCTTCGGGATCAAGATAGCCGATATCGCCGGTGCGGAAATAACCGTCGTCGGTGAAGGCTTCCCGGGTGGCCTCTTCATTGTTCCAGTAGCCGGTGAAATTCGCAGCTGTGCGGATACAGACTTCACCGCGCTCGCCCTGCGGCATCTTGTTACCGTCATCATCAAGGATCGCGACATCGACGATTGGCGGGGTTGCCCGGCCGGTGCTGTCCGGCTTGGCGAGATAATTTTCATTCTGGTTCGAACAGCCGACACCGTTGGTTTCGGTGAGGCCATAGCCAATAACAGGAAAGCCTTCTCCCATCTTTTCCTTGATCCGCCGGACATGCTCGACCGGACGCGGCGCTCCGCCAGCGGCCATGGTAACGCAACTGCTGAGGTCATATTTGTCGAGATGCGGATGCGAATAGATTTCCATGCCCATCAGCGGCACGCCGACGAAATAGGTAACCCGTTCTTTCTCGATCAGGCGCATCGCCTCTTCGGCATCCCATTTGTTGAGGAAAACCAGTTTGCGACCGATCGCATAGCTGACCAGCACCAAAGGCACCGAAGCGGTGACATGGAAGAGCGGCACACAAACCATTGCGGTCGGCTGCCCTTCCGGCATCGTACCCGCCTCGGTCATCATCTGGACCAGCACCAGCACCGTACCGACATAGCTCATGGCACCCTGTACCACCGAACGATGTTCGGCATAGGCGCCCTTCGAGCGACCGGTCGACCCGGAGGTGAATAATATCGTCGCATTGTCTTCGGGCCCGATTTGCGGCATCGGCGTTTCGGCTCCGCCCCCTTTTTCCAGCAGGACTTTCAGACCCTCCAGAGGCAGCTTGTCATGCTCGAAGACCAGCAGTTCGGCACCGTGGTTGCGTTTCGATTCAACCAGACGCTGGGCCCGCTGATAATCGGCGACAACGTAACGACAGCCGACATCCTCGATACCGTCCGCCAGTTCATCGCCTTGCCACCAGCCGTTGAGCTTGGTCGAAACGCCGCCAGCGATCGTGATCGCCATGTCGAGGATGACCCAGTTTGCCGAATTGCGCGCGGCGATACCGATCCGGTCGCCTTTCTGAACGCCATAGCCTTCGACCAGCCCACCAGCCAGGGTGCGCGCAGCGGCATAGGCTTCGCCAAAGGTCAGTCGGATGTCCCCATCGACCAGAAATTCCTTGTCGGCGTTCTGATGGGAAAAATAGGCCAGATAATCCGCAACATTCTGTGGCGCATTCTTGAACACCGGCAAGTCGACACCAAATTTTTTGATCGTGTCGAGTTCCAGCATTTGTCCAGGTTGAGTCAGCGCTGCCATCGTTTTATCGATTGCCAGGTCCAATTCAGAGATCGCCATTATTCAAGTCTCCCGTTGTTCCCTCTTGGTAAAGGGGAATTTCCCTTTATATGGACAGGAAACCACGCGGGGAAAAGAGTTGATTGATATTATATTGGCCAATGCGGCACAGTTTACGCGTTTTGAGGAGCTTGGCCTGTCTCCCAACGCACTCGATCTCGGCTTTTTCCAGCTTAAATGGTATTCGCTGGCCTATCTTGCCGGCATATTGATTGGTTACTGGTATCTGAGCAAACTCATCGCGCAGCCGGGCTCGCCGATGGCCCGCCGCCACGCCGATGATCTGATCTTCTGGGCAACGCTCGGGATCATCGTCGGCGGTCGACTGGGCTATGTATTTTTCTACAGTCCCGAGATCCTGCTCGATCCGATCCGAATATTCGAAGTCTGGAAAGGCGGCATGTCACTGCACGGCGGCACGATCGGCGTTGTGCTTGCCCTGTGGTGGACCGCACGGCGCGAGAAGCTGAGTTTTCTGAGGATGTGTGACTATATCGCCTGCGTCATTCCCTTCGGACTGTTCTTTGGGCGGCTCGCCAATTTCGTCAATGGCGAGCTATGGGGCCGCGCCACTGATGTCCCGTGGGCGATCATTTTCCCGATGGGCGGCGAAGTTGCGCGCCATCCGAGCCAGCTTTATGAAGCGGGTCTCGAAGGCGTGCTCTATTTCATCATCCTGTCTTTGCTCTTCTGGAAGACCGATGCGCGTTATCAGCCCGGAAAACTGCTCGGCACCGGATTGCTGGTCTATGGTTTTAGCCGGTTCACTGTCGAATTCTTCCGCGAGCCGGATGCCCAGCTCACCTGGCTGGTCGAGCAATCGGGCTTCAGCATGGGCCAGTGGCTGACTGTGCCGATGATATTGCTTGGTGCCTGGCTGGTTTTTACCGCGAAAGGCCGGCGCACGCGCATCGAAGCGGTGGCCGGAGACAAGAGCGTTGCCTGACGGCATCAAGGCGGACCCACCCAGTGCAGCGCATATGATTGCGGACCGGATCGACCGAGAAGGTCCGATCCCGCTCGGCGACTATATGGCGATTGCCAATGACTTTTATTATGCCAGCAAAGATCCGCTCGGTGAAGAGGGCGATTTTGTCACCGCGCCCGAGATCAGCCAGATGTTCGGCGAAATAATCGGTATCTGGCTGGCCGATCTATGGCTTCGCAAAGGGTCACCCGATCATTGTCATTATGTCGAACTGGGTCCCGGCCGCGGCACATTGGCCAGCGACGCGCTGCGCTCCCTCGCCAGATTCGGTTGCACCCCGACGGTTCATTTCGTCGAAACCAGTCCCGTCCTGAAAGCCAAGCAGGCGATGCTGCATCCAGGCGCAAAATGGCATGACGACATAGCCAGCCTGCCCAAAGATGGTCCACTGCTGGTCGTCGCCAATGAATTTTTCGACGCTTTGCCGATCGAGCAATTTGTCGCGACATCCGGCGGCTGGCGACGGCAGATGGTCGCGCGCGACCGCAGCAAATTTGTCGCCGTTCCAAGCGCGGAAGTCGCAGAGGACCGGATTGGCGGCAGCATGAGCGGGTTTCCCGACGGTACGATATTGGAGCGCTCCCCGGTCAGCGTCGAACTGGCCGGCAATCTGGCCAGTCATCTCGCCAAACAGGGCGGCGCCCTGCTGATCATCGACTACGGCTATACGCGGCCGGGAACCGGCAGCACATTGCAGGCGGTGAAGGGTCATATGCCGATCAGTCCGTTTGACAGCCCGGGAACCTCCGACCTCACCGCCCATGTCGATTTTCACACGTTGGCCAATATTGCGCGGACGCGCCTGCTCGCGGTGCACGGGCCAGCGGAACAGGGACAGTGGCTGAAGTCATTGGGGATCGACCAGCGGGCCGAAGCGCTGATTGCGGCGGTTCCGAAACAAGCCGACAATATCCGCGCTGCCCATCAGCGTCTGACCGATGTCGACGAGATGGGACGCCTGTTCCGCGTAATGGCAGCGACCCCTATCGGATGGCCGGAGCCTGAAGGGTTCACCTATGGCGACGAATAAGCAAGAGGATGCCGGTACGCGCCTGAATTAGGGACTTAAACTCCCGGCGTGAATGTCTCTAACCGACCCACTCGGCGACCTGGGCGGCCACTTCGTTCGCCGCCTTGTTAAGACCATCGCCAACCGCAGCCGGTTCAGCCGCAAAAACCCGTCCGCCCGCTTCGAAGCGTTTCTTCTCGACCGTCTTGTCCTTGGTCATTTTCACCGCGTCATAGGTGACGGTGACCGTCAGGCTGGGGCCGTCGAGACCAAAATTGATCAGTTCGCCGGTAATATAGGTTTCCGCATTGCCACCCGCTTCGGTTGCGGTCAGCACCAGCCGGTTGTTCCGGGCGGCGATAGTCTCACTCAGCAGTTTCTGAAACAGGCGGGCGGGCTTGTCGACCCAGACGGCATCTTTCAGATAGGCAATACCCGTACTGCTCGTCTGCACCGGCACCCGGATCGTGTTCAGTTTTTGCGGAGCTGCGGGCAGCGCGACCACCAATGATCCGGTTTGCGGTCCGCTTTGCATCGCCCCGGCCGATAATTTCTGGTCGGGTGACAGCGACAGCAGGGACGGCGGCGGTTCAGCACCGCCGAAGCTGACGCAAGCGCTCAACGCAGCAGTTGCGGTCAGAAGACCTAGAGATTTCAAAAGTTGAAACTTGCTCATCATTGCCACCTCTTCATTGCCCCGGCTCATAGTCCGGCAGCGCCGGTGCCGACAATAATGATCCGGCCCCGCCCTGATCCAGCCGTTCGGCTACATTGGTCATGGATTTGGTCAGGGCCTGCATATCTTCGACCAGCTGGTCGACTTCCGGCAGGGTCTTGTTGGAAAAACGCTCTGCGCCGGGCTGCGCATTTTTCAATACACCTTCCAGAGCAAGAAGGCTCTTGGAGGCAGAATCCAATGTTGTGGCCAGGTTTTTCGCCACTGGCTCGCCGTTATTGGTGAGAAAATCATTGGCGCTATCTGCGACAAGAGACAATTTCTCGGCGGTCTGGCCAGCATTGCGAATGGCGATGCGTGATTCTTCCATCAGCGCTTCCAGCCCGGGCGTCTGTTTCGCCAGACTGCCGGTGATCTGGTCTGTATTCCTCAATATACCGGTGATCGATTTCTGATTTTCATCCGAAAGCAGCAGCGTAAGCCGGTCGGTCAGGGTAGCCAGACGCTCCACGACCAGCGGCGCACTGTTCAGCAATTCGCCAAGCGCGCCCGGTTTGGTCGGAATCACCGGCACCCCTTCGGGGCCCTTATCGGTAATCGGTGGCGCGCCCTTTTTGGCTCCGTCGAGCTGAATATTGGGTGGAGCGGTAAAACTGACGCTCTGGATGGTGGCGGTCGTCCCTTCGAGGATCGGCGTGTCTTTGCTCACTGCGATACGGACACGCACAAAATTCGGGTCCTTTTTCCATAGCTCCACCTTGAGCACCTGCCCCGAGGGCACACCGGCAAAGGTGACGCCGGTTCCCGCCGCCAGTCCGCCCACCGACTGGGCAAAGAATATGTCATATTGCTTGGTCTCGCCTTCGCCGAAACGAACGATCCACACCAGAAAGGCGGCCACGAGAGCCAGCATTGCCAAAGTGACAACACCGACAAGTATATGGTTGGAGCGCGTTTCCATCTATTTCACCTCTATGACGAGCGGTGCCATCGCCTGCAAGATATCTCTGTCAAGGCTGAACAATCTCATCCTATCACCTTTTTCCCGGCAGACGCCATCCGGCCCCGCGGACCGTTAAAATATTCCTGTATCCAGGGATGGTCGAGCGCGAGCAATTCATCGATCGTTCCAACAGCGATAACGCGTTGGTCAGCAAGCACCGCCACCCGGTCACAAATCGCGTATAGCGTATCCAGATCATGGGTGATCAGAAAGACGGTTAACCCCATTGTCTGTTGCAATTCCTTGGTCAGATTATCAAAGGCAGCAGCACCGATCGGATCCAGCCCGGCGGTCGGTTCATCAAGAAACAGCAGTTCAGGGTCGAGCGCGAGCGCCCGTGCGATTCCGGCCCGCTTGCGCATCCCGCCCGACAGTTCGGAAGGATATTTTGGTGCGGCATCGGGCGGCAATCCGGAAAGACAGACTTTATATTTGGCGACTTCGCGGCGAAAATCGCGATCCATCTCGGGATAGAATTCGCGGATCGGTACCATCACATTTTCCGCCACGGTCAGTGTCGAGAATAGCGCCCCACCCTGAAACAAAACCCCCCAGCGCTTGCGCATTTCGATCGTCGCGGCGTCCGATTCTCCCAATATCTGCTGGCCGAATACGCTGACTTCACCTTCATTGGGTGTTTGCAGACCGATGATCGAGCGCATCAGCACAGATTTGCCCGTACCCGATCCGCCGACCACCCCGAGAATCTCGCCGCGGCGCACATCAAGATCGAGATTGTCGTGAACCACCTGATCGCCAAAGCTGTTGCGCAGTCCCTGGACGCTGATGACCGGGCCTTCATAATCCGGATCGTAAACTATGGTCTGCGAATCGAGCATCAATCCCATCCGATCCAGGTGAAAAAGACCGCGAAAAATGCATCAAGCACGATAACGAGAAAAATTGCCTGCACGACGGCCGCCGTCGTCCGCTTGCCGACATCCTCGGCATTTCCCTTGACCTGCATCCCTTGATAGCAGCCTGTGATGGCAATGATCGCACCGAAGACAGGTGCCTTGACCAGACCGACATAGACATCGGTCAGCGGAACGACTTCGCGAATGCGCGAGAAGAATGTAGCCGGCGGGATGTCCAGTTCAACCCAGCTCAAAAGCCCCCCGCCAATGATCGCCACAATCGACGCATAGAATCCGAGCAGCGGAAGCATGGTCACGGCGGCGATAAAACGCGGCAGCACCAGTGCTTCGACCGGTGAGACGCCAATTGTGCGCATGGCGTCAATTTCTTCGGTCAGCTTCATGGTGCCGATTTGCGCCGCAAAGGCAGAACCGGACCGCCCCGCGACCATGATAGCGGTCATCAGCACGCCAAGTTCGCGCATCGTCAGCCGCCCAACAAGATTGACGGTGAACACTTCCGCTCCGAACTGACGCAGCTGCACCGCGCCCTGCTGGGCAATCACCAGTCCGATCAGAAAACTCATCAGCCCGATGATACCGAGCGCACGGACACCGACCACATCAAAACGCGCGATCACGGCGTTCCATCTGATCCTGCCGGGATGCAGCATCAATCGCCCAAAGCCGACAATGATCGCACCAAAAAATCCGGTCAGTCCGGCCAGCGTTGTAAAGGCGATGACAGTGGCCTCGCCCACTTCATTGAGCACCCGCACCACGGGATTGGGTGCATCCGGTCGGATATCGGTCGCCTGATCTGCGCCGGCGACCGCAGCAATCAACCGCTGCGCGTCGTCATCGGCACCGATAATTTCGGCCCCGCTATCCCGGGCCGTGCGATGAATAAGCCATGCGCCAACCGTATCGACATAGCCGGTGCCGGAAATATCCAGTCTTTGCACAGCGTCTCCACATTCCCGCAAACGCTCCGGCAGATCCCCCATGCTGGCAATCGATAGATCGCCAGAAAAACGAAGCGTAACCGCTCCCTCTTCGGTTGTCTCTTCGACAAAATCGCTGGGCATCGACATGGTCTCTATAGGTGACCGAAATTGCGACAAAGCTCAAGAGATTAAACCACTCAAATATTTGGTGCATTTGGCACGGTGCTGCTATGGACGGCGCGAACGGGAATTTCGGGACGACATGCAGAAAATATCACTTTACGACATGGACCGGACGATCACCGTGCGCGGAACCTATACGCCCTTTCTGTTTCATATGGTCTTTGCCAGAGCGCCATGGCGTCTGATTTTTCTACCGCTCCTGCCATTCGGTTTTCTGGCGTACGGTTTCAAGATGATCAGCCGTGGTCAGCTAAAAACCTTCAATCAGAGAATGTTGCTGGGTAGTGCTCCGAAGCTTTCGGCACTACGGCCGCATATCGAGAGCTTCGCGGACAAGGTCCTGCGCTCCAATTTTCACAAGAAGGCGATCGACCAGATCGAAGCGGATCGTGCTGCTGGCCGGACATTGGTGCTGGTGACAGCATCCTATGAACTTTATGCCGAAGCCATCGCCCGACGCCTTGGCTTTGACCATCTGATCGGAACGCAACTGGAAGTCGACGGCGAAGGTCGCGTGCTTCCTGTCATCATCGGCGAGAATTGCTATGATGATGCGAAGATTGGCCGGATCGAGGCCCTTTTTGCGAAACAGGGATGGCAGCGCAGCGAAACCCATGTCCGCGCCTATTCCGACCATGTCAGCGATCAGGCAATGCTGGAATTTGCCGACGAAGCCATTGCAACGACCCCGACGCCCAAGTTGCGGCATATGGCCAAAGCGCGCGGCTGGAAAATCGTCGACTGGCGCTGATCGGTAGAGGCATTGCGTCCTGAAACAAAAGGCATCAGACTGGTTTCGCAACGCCCGGCAATACAATTACTGTGGACAGCCCGACAACGGTGAATCAAAAGAACGAGATCGCCCACCAGTAAATTCAACTCTGGAGATGAAAAGACATGTCGCTAACGAAGCTCCTCGTCCCGACCTATACACAAATGCTGAAAGCCCTTTCGGGCTGGCTCGAAAAGGCACAGGAACAACTGCCGGAAGCAGATGTGGCCGCACTGCTATCGGCCCGTCTCGCACCCGACATGTTTCCCTTGTCCACCCAGATCCGATTTGCCTGCGTACAGGCGCAAGAAGCGGTGTACCGGCTGAAGGGAGAAGCCTTCCCCGCTTCGATCGGCGCGCTTGTCGATGAGGGGCGCAATGCGGGAGAGCAGCCCGGGACCTTCGCGGATGCATTGGCACGGATCGAGGAGACCATCACGTTGCTGGAGGGCCTTGCCCCCGACGCGCTCGACAAGGACCCGAACGATCCCGTCGCACATGAACTTCCAAACGCTATGGTATTCGATCTGACCGCTGAGCAATATGCGCGCGACTGGACGCTAGCCCAGTTTTATTTCCACCTGATGACCGCCTATGCGATATTGCGCAGCAAGGGGGTCACGATCGGCAAAGCCGACTATATTCCGCATATGTTTCCCTATATTCGGCCGGGTACAATGCCGAAAGGCTGAGGACAGGGCTGTACGGCGTCACCATATAGTTGACAGTCCGGCGCATCCATCGCAAGCGCCTCGGCATGGCTATTATCGCAACCATCATGAACAGCACCACCGGTCAGCCGATCCAGAAAATGACCTTTGGCCGCATGCCCAAACCCTGGATATCCTTCAGTCTGGAAACCGGCGAACGGGTCACCGCCGAACGCATTGATGTCGGCACACCCGCGCATGGCAAATTTGTCGTGCCCGTGTCGATCTGGGTAACGCCCAAGACACCCGGATCCTGACCGATGAGCGTTGCTTTCCGCAGAGAAGATGATGACGAGCATCTTGAACCCAAGTTCGAGCTGCCCATTCCGGTTGGCCCCAATCTTGTCACGGCGCGCGGCTTGCAGATGATCAAGGACCGTGTAGCCAAATTACAGGCAGATGTTGCCGCGATCACCGACGAAACCGCACTCAAAATTGCCAAACGCGACTTGCGTTACTGGAACACACGGCAATCGACGGCGGAGCTGCCGCCGGTACCGAGTGGGGCAAAGGTGGAATTTGGCACCAGAGTGACCTTCCTGCTCAACGGCACCGAGAAATCTCTTGCCATTGTCGGCGATGACGAAGCGGATCCGGCGCGCGCGCTGGTATCCTTTTCCGCACCGATCGGCCGTGCCCTCATCGGGCTGGAACCCGGTGACTATGCAGATTTCGCCGGCCGCGAGGATGCGATCGAGATTCTGACCATCGAGCCGCTCACCCCGTCATAACAGCCAAAGCTATTAAACCGCCGCCAGCGCCTGGTCAAAATCGGCGATCAGGTCGTCCGGGTCTTCGACGCCGATTGATATTCGCACCAGATTGTCGGTAATGCCCAGCGCAGCGCGGCGCTCCTCGGGTACCGAAATATGAGTCATCGCGGCGGGCAGACTGGCCAGCGTTTCGGTGCCGCCGAGGCTGACCGCCAGCTTGGCGATTTTCATCGCATCGAGAAAGCGAAAGGCGTCCGCCTCGCCACCCTTGATGAAAAGCGAGAAGGTCGAGCCGGCGCCGCTGCAATGGCGGTCGTAAATATCCTGCTGGCTCTTGTTTTCAATGAAACCGAGATAGCCAAGGCCCTCGACCTTGGGATGATCCCGCAGGAAAGTGCAGACTTTCAGCGCATTTTCACCCGCACGGGTCATCCGCAGTTCCAGCGTCTCGAGGCTGCGCATCAGCATCCACGCCGTGTTCGGGTCGCATATCGTTCCGATGACATTCCGGATGGCACGAATCGGGTCCATATAGGTCTTACTGCCCAGGACGCCGCCCGCCACAAGATCGCTGTGGCCGCCAACATATTTGGTCAGGCTGTAGATGACGATATCCGCCCCATGCTTGAGCGGTTGCTGCCAGAGCGGACCCAGAAACGTGTTGTCAATCGCAATGGGCGGCGGACCATCGTCTCCATAAACCTGCTCGCGGGCAGCGGCGACCCCTTCGATATCGACGAGCGCATTGGTCGGGTTGGCCGGACTTTCGAGATAGATGATCGCCACCTTACCGCCATTGGCTGCCGCCTGCTGCTTGGCCTGTTCGAGCATCACAGCGACTTCGGAAGGCGTGGCCCCTGCCGGAAAGTCGAGGAAGGTTACGCCAAAGCGGCCCAATATCTTGTTGATCAGCGTTTCGGTTGCGGCATAGAGCGGCCCGCTGTGAACAACAACATCACCCTGATTGACATTGGCCAGCAAAACCGTGGCAATCGCCGACATTCCGCTGGAAAAGACCAGTGCATCCTCGGCTTCGTCCCAGACACTCAGCCGGTCTTCCAATATCTCCTGATTGGGGCCGTTGAAGCGTGAATAGACCAGTCCGTCCGAACCGCCGGGGCGCTTGCCGGTAATCCCTTCGAAAAAGCGTTTGCCGGCGGCGGCATTTTCAAAGGCAAAGGTCGAGGTCAGAAAAATCGGCGGCTTGAGCGACCCTTCGGAAAGCTCCGGATCATAGCCGTGCCCCATCATCAAAGTCGCCGGCTTCAGCTTGCGCCCGCCAATTTTTTCGATCGGCGCCTTGGGCATCCGGCGGGTGACCGGCACGGCCGCCGTCGGATCATCTTGCTCTGCCATATTCTATCTCTCCACAGCGATGAATTAGAATGAAATCATGCCTCAAAAATTAACTGGTTACAATGGCAACCAACCACACGCTGCCGATTATGATGGGTATACCGGCGAGATCGAGCAGCAGACCGGACTTCAACATTTTCGGCAACT
>CAJQNR010000027.1 GCA_905479715.1 uncultured Sphingorhabdus sp. | reverse complement strand
AGCGTTTCCTGATCGAATTTCAGGCGGAAGGTGATGAACGGGCCGTCCCTTGTATAGCGGCTTTCCTCAAAGTCGCGGTCGGCAAATCCGACGACATTATAGCCAACCGAAATATAGCCGTTCTTGAATGGTGTGATCCCGACTGTCGGTCCGCCGGAATAGGCGACCGTATCAAAGTTGTTGCCGATCCGCGCCGTGGCCTGTCCGCCGACATCTATCGTGTCGGACAGGTCGAACTTGATATCGGCACCGACAACATTGCTCCAGCCTTTGACATCATCCAGCCCGAACCGGTCGAAGACATAGCGGCTTCCCCAGAACAGACCATATTCGCCGGCTTCGGTAAAAAGACCCTGATCGGCGTCAACCGGCGTGTAGTTGACGCTCAGGCTGTTGATGATTCTGCGCGACGTGACATCGCCGTCGACCAGCAAGGCGGCGCCGCCAATCGGATCGGACGCGCCGGCGACGGCATTGCGCACGCGATCTTCGCGGAATTCGAGTTTCGCGAGCCACGACCATTCGCTGTCGACCGGGCGATGCGCCCAGCTGGCTTCGGCCTCGATCACTCTTGTGCTGACCCCGGTTTCATCTTCCGCGACAAATATGCTGGCGAGCGCGCCCAAAGCACTGCCTTCGCCGATCTGTTTGAGGAGCGCGGTGGTAAAACCGTAACGTTCACTGATATCGCCGTCGCGATATTCGGCGCGCCCGTTCCAGCTCCAGTCGTCATGACGGAAGGTGAAGCCCGCGGTGAGCGCCAGAAAATCTTCGGTCAGCGTCGTGTCATTACCGAGGAAACCGCCCGAAGCGACCGGTTGCTCGTCATTGATAACGTCGCTGCGATCGAATCCGCCGATGGTTTCGTTGCCGTCGAGCGAGAAATCGATCGTCCACTTGTCGTCCAGCGGAATGCTCTGGGTCAGGCCGTAAGCGGCAAAGGTGCGAGGGCCAAATTCGGTGATTTCCTGCTGGTTCATGCTGCTGACGATGCGTGCGCCATCCCACGGTGACACGTCGACGCCGATCCGGGCGGTCCGGGCATCGATATTCTCGCCGTCGGCAATCTCGTAAGTACCGACGATCTTGATGTCCTTGGTGAGGGCATAGCGTGCCGAGAAGCTGTGCCGCGCGGGGAAGTCGATGCTCTCGTCCTGGCCGCCCAGGGCAAATTCGGTCTGGGCATCAAGCTCCAGCTTGCCGTCGAACAGCCGCTGGGTTGCGCCGAGCCGGACCAATGTGGATTCGTTCACGGTTCCGTCGGACAGCCGGTCATGGGCATAGACCATGCCCGCGCGGAAAGACGTGTCCTTCGTGCGATATTCCAGTTCGGCGGTCCCGGCGCGGCGGCGGGCGCCGGACATCAGGAAATTTTCCTGATAGCCGGTGACCGCGAGCGAGAGATTCTCCCGGATGCGGAGCCGGCCATCGAGGCCGAATTTACGCGTGCCGGTTTCGGCAGCATTGAGCTGGCCGAGGCCATAGCCGGTTGCCTGTCGCCGGACATAGGCGAGAAGGTCGAATTTCGAGCCATGATGTTCGGCTTCCATCAGCCACGCGGTTGCGGCCTGGCCGCTGCTGGTCGCGGTCGCCGCTTTCGCTTCATTATCGGTGACGGCCAGTTCCGCGCGGAATTCGGTCCGGACGTCCGGGCGATAGCGGACATCGACGCCGAGCAGATCGGTTTTCACGGTCTCGTCTTCGTCATGCACCGCGGTTGCGCCGATTTTCAGTTTCTCGTCGGCGGTCTGGTAGGTCGCGCGGCCACCGGCATTGAGATTGCGTCCGCCAATGCCCAGCACTTCATATTCGGCGATGATGAACTGCGGATTGAGATCGCTGCTGCGGCTCAGGATCGGTTCGCGGAAGCGCAACGTGCCGGCAAGATAGTCGATGTCATAATCGATATAGCGGGTCAGCTCTGTCTGCTCGACAATCTGTTCGGACCGGAAACGGTCGCGGGTTTCCAGTGTGATCCGTTCGCTATTGGCGAGAATATCGCGGGCGGCGAGGGCATAAGGGCCGGACAGGCCATTGCCCTGTATCTCTTCACGGCGGAACTGGTTGGGTGAGTCTGCACCAAATGCGGTAACATGTACCTGATCACCATGATATTCCGCCTTGATACCGTTGAAGGTGCGCTGATATCGTGCCAGTTCCGGTTCATTGATACCGGTTTCATAATCACCGAACAGGGCATAGAACTGCGGTCGTTCGAGCTTCAGATAGAGGCGGCGGACTGACGCTGCATCATAGCGCTGTTCGCTGCGGTCGGCATAGACGGTATAATAGCGGCGCGGATCGATTGTGCCCTGAAGCTCCGTCTCGTCTTCCTGCTTGTCGCTGTCATAGGCGAGGGTCATCAGCCATTTTCCGGTTACACGGCCCTTGGCGTATAGTGCAACGCGGCCATCGAGGTTGATATTGTCTTCATCCTCGACCAGATCCTCAAGCCGTTCGTCCAGCGTGTTGAAACCGACGGTGCCAGCGGCAAAGCCGACGACGGTCCAGGGACGGTCACCGGGATCAAGCCATGTCTCGATCCGCTGGGTCCGTTCGACCTCGCCATCGCGGAAGGGAAAGGAAATGCTCAGCGAACCGGAAGCGGTCGTCGGCGCCAGTTCGATATAGGCGATGCCTTCCTCGCCTTCGACCCGCCATACCGGCGCGGCCCGTTCGAGACCGGCGAGCTGGTTGGCCTGCTGGGCATCGATTTCAACCGCCGGCGCATAAGGGGCAGGGACATCAAAGTCGCCGACCATGCCATGACGGGCCGGTTTGCCGGTGCGATCCGTCAGCCGCACGGCAATCACCGGACGGGTCACGCCATCGGCAACCAGAATCGAACGGTCCTTGAGCAGTTCTGCATTGAGTGGGCTGCCCGCATAATGGACTTTGCGTTCAAGCGTCTGAACCAGTTCGCCATTCGCGCCCATCACCCGTGCAATGAAGATATTGGTCCGGTCTTCGATTTCGATACCGCGCCATGTGCTGACCCGGATTTTGCCGTTCGCGCTTTTCTTGGTCCCGTCAAAAGCAAGCGGATTGACCGGCTTGCCGTTGACCGACAGTTCGATCTTCTGGCCCGCATGATGTTTGATGGCCACGCGGAGCGCTTTCACGCGCGGGTTGTGATCTTCTTCGGGGAAGAGCCATGCGATGCCCGGCTCCTGACCGGATAGCCAGTCACGACCCGCTCCGGCTGCTTCCGGATCGGACAGAAGTTCGGGTTTCTGGTAGATATATTGCTCGCTAATCTCTCTGGGAGCAACTGTCCGGGCGCGGAAATCTGCGCGTTTCAATGCGCCGCCACGACCCTCGACAAAGCGCGAGATATTGCTGCCGGCGGTCCGGGTATTGCGAGCACAGTCGACGGGTGCCTGATCGGCGGGGAAGGTCGATGGATCGACCTGAACCACGTGCAGGCCGGGATGGAGCCCTTCGAAATGATAGCGCCCGTCGCTGTCGGTGACCGTGTAGGTCCCGTCCTGCAACATCACCCGGACACCGCCAATTCCTGCGGCTTTTTTGGGATCGGTCGAGCAACCGCCGCTGGTAATCCGGCCGATCAGGGTGAATCGTTCCGAAATTCCGTCACGAACGATGCTGACCGTCACGTCGGTGGTCGGACTGGTCGCGCCGCGATCATCCTCTGCCGACGCGATGTTGAGCGCGTCGCCCGGCTGGGCGTCCTGCCGTACTTCTGCGATATAGGTTAGCAAACCGGTCTCGGCCGGAGCCAGCGCTGGTATTTCAACTGCAAAATCCTGGCCGTTCGGCTGAACAATGGCCGTGATCAGGTCGCCATTATAGCGGACCGTGCCGGTTTTCAGGCGCATTGCGCCCGGCAACTGGTCGGAGATCGTGATTAGGCCGGTGTTGCGGACCGCATCGCTATTCTGCACCGATATCCGATATTGAACGGCGTCTCCCGGCGCGGCTTGCGTGGTGGATGCGGATTTGGTGATCGCCAATGCTGCTCCGGGGCGGTCGAGCGGAACATCGACCCGCACCGGGGCCGGGTCATTCAGGATGATGATGCCGCCATAGGAGCCATCGACAATGGTGAACGGCATCCCGTCTGTCCGACGCAAA
>CAJQNR010000026.1 GCA_905479715.1 uncultured Sphingorhabdus sp. | reverse complement strand
GCGATTAAGCGTCCGCTTTGCGGGTTTGGCGACGCTTGAAGGATTTGGCGCCGTTATTCCAATGTTTCGGACCGTCCCCCTTAGCCGAAGAACCAGGGCCACCGCGTCCACTGCCACCGCCGCCCGGACGGCCTTTGCGTGAACTATGTTTGTTCTTCGATGGGCCGCTGCGTGTCGGTTTTGCACCGAATTTCTTAGGCTTCTGACCATAGATACGCGCTGGCACTTCTTCCCGCATGGGCTCGTCATAGCCTTCTGGCAGCGCGATTACTTCGGGTTTCACGCCGGTTAGCTTCACGACATCCCGGAGGAACTGGCGCTCATCCGGAGCAACCAGTGAGTAGGAAATGCCTGAGGCCCCTGCCCGTGCGGTCCGGCCGATACGGTGGACATATTGCTCGGACACATTGGGCATGTCGAAATTGATGACATGGGTGATGCCATCGACATCGATACCACGCGCGGCAATATCGGTGGCAACAAGGATATTAATCTTGCCCTTTTTGAAGTCGCCCAAAGCGCGCTCGCGCTGTGGCTGGCTCTTGTTGCCGTGGATCGCGGCGGAGTGGATACCGACCGCCATCAGATTTTTCACAACCTTGTCGGCACCATGTTTGGTCTGGGTAAACACCAGCATATGATCAGGATTTTCATTGTTGATGAAATCCTTGAGCAAGCGCTGCTTGTCATCCTGATTGATATAGGTGACCTTCTGGTCGACCCGCTCGGCAGTCGTCGATTGCGGTGCAACCGATACCTGGACCGGATTGGTCAGGAACTGGTCTGCCAGCTGGGAAATGGTCTTGGGCATGGTTGCCGAGAAAAACAGGCTCTGCCGCTGTTTTGGCAGCAACGGAACGATTTTCTTCAGCGGGACAATGAAACCGAGATCCAGCATCTGGTCGGCTTCGTCGAGCACCAGAATTTCAACCTTGGACAGGGTCAGATAGCGCTGATCGATCAGATCGAGCAAACGACCCGGAGTGGCGACCAATACGTCAACACCGCGCTCCAGGATGCGCTTCTGCCGGTTGATCGGCACGCCGCCAAAGGCTGACGTCACATAAAGCCCAAGACCTTTGGAATAGCCGGTCATGCTGTCGGCAATCTGCCGTGCGAGTTCGCGGGTCGGTGCCAGCACCAGCATCCGGCATTCGAAGCGACCGGCGCGCCGTTTGTCGTTCAGCAGATGATGGATGGACGGCAGCGAGAAAGCGGCGGTCTTGCCGGTACCGGTTTGGGCAATACCAAGAATATCCTTGCCCTCAAGCGCCGGGGGGATCGCCTGCTGCTGGATGGGTGATGGAGTGGTGTAGCCGCCTTCGGCCACGCGTTTTTGAATAGGTTCCGCCAATGCGAAATCAGAAAATTTAGTCAAATGTAATACCTTGTAATAGCAGCAAGTTTCCAGCGCACAGCATGAAGCTATACGCGTGTTCGCCGTCTGTTAAGACGACCCGCGTGATCAGGCTGCCGGAAAGAAAGAAGCAATGAAGGCGATAGGTTCGAGATGATCTTGTCATCTCTCACGCAGAACTTCCGCCAGACGGTCAATCGAATTGCCGCCCTTGCTGCGATGCAACATAGATGTTTTTGCAAGCAAGTCAAGCGTTGTGATATTCCGTGGGCATCCAGGCGATTTCCCGTTGATCGCTGCTGTTCACAGCGCGCTTCGATCGTGAGCAGTTGCCAATATCCGGTGTCGCGCAAAACTATTTGCTGCATAAAGGGCCGAACGGGATGAATATTCCGCTTACGTCTGACGCGGCCATGCAGCAAATGGCTGCTTGACCAGCTGCATCCTGCCTTCAGCATCTTTGAAGATATTGATCCAGGCCTGCCAGTTTTCCGTGTCCATTTCGGGATAGTCCAACCGGTAATGGCTGCACCGGCTTTCGGTCCGCATCAGCGACGCCCTCAGCTTCATCTCGGCGCTCAGGATCATGTTGCGGGTCTCGAACACCAATCGCAGCTCGTGCATGTTGGCCGCGCGCAGCATCGGCATGTGGTGATCGCGCAGTTCCTCGATATAGGCCAGCGCTGCCCGCATCATCGGCTCTTTCTTGATGTAGAGCACGAAGTTGGGAATCATGACGCCTTGCAATGTCTGGGTTACCCAGGCCGGACCATATCCCGCCTCGCGTTTCAGCGGCGCGAGTATCTCCTCCTTCACTTCGGCAAGCTTCGTATCCGGTATCGACGGGGCTTTTATCCCGGCCGCAAATTCCGCCGCCGCCTCTCCGGCAATCGCACCCTGAACGGCCGATCCCGCCAGGGACGATCCAATCTGGGTATAGATGCCCCCCGCCATGTGACTGCCGAGGGCATCGCCAGCGGCATAAAGCCCGGGAATGTTGGATGCACATCGATCATCAATCGGCACCAGACCTTCGGATTTGTGAATCGCCATCCCGGCAGACGCTCCGCCCATGGCATATCCCCGCATCGGAGGTCCGCCCGGAGCACCACCCTCACCATCGGCAGGCGGTCCACCCGGACGACCACCGGGAGGAGGCCCACCGGGTCCGCCGCCGGCTTCATCCCTTGGACCGCCCTCGCGCGCGGGAAAGGAGCGGACAAACTCTTCCGGTGTGACCGGGCCACCCGCGACCGGATCATCGGTTGCGACCTGGGGGCCACCCGCGACCGGATTGCCCTTCATATAGGCCTGGTAGTTGAGATCGACGCCAAGATCATGGTGCACCTCGACACCGGACGTACTCGGGACACGGTCAAACATGTCACCCCAGCCATTATAGCAGTCGGCCGGGTTGACGGATCTGCCGCTATGGCCGTCATTCCATTCCTTTCCGGTGATTTTCGCACCGATCTGATAGGCCATGATCGATCCGTCATGGGTCAGATCGCAGACGGGAAAACCGCTGGGTTTGAACCCGCCAGCACCGGTACACAGGATCACGGTCTTGGCGCGAATCGTGACCGTCTCTTCGCCGTCGAGCCGAAACCCGGCGGCCCCGGCAATCCGTCCGTCTTCCTTGATCAAATGGGTGACGACCACCCGTTCGATCAGCGGGATATCGCGATCCGTGACCGGCTTCATAAAGGACCGGTTCGCAAGATTCTGGTCAAAAAAGCCCCAATCTTTCAGCTCCGCCGCGCGGTCCAGAGAATGTTCGGCCAATTGCCGGGTATAGACCGGATTGTTGGTACCGAGCGCCGAACGCGACACGGTATCGACAAACGCATCGATCGACTCCGTTTCGGTTTTGGGATCATAGACAAAGAATCCCTTGGCGAATGGCGTCAGCCCCGACGACCCCAAACGCCCTTTGGATATCATCATCGTGCTGGCCCCGGCGTCATGCGCCTTGACCGCAGCAAACAGCCCCGCCATGCCGCCGCCAATGACAAGAACATCGGTCGCGTGATCCGTGTTGGTGATCGCGGCGGGATCCAGCTCTACCTTATTTTGCGCCCAGGCCGCGCCCAGTCCCAAGGATGACAGCCCCAGTGCGCCACCCGACAGCGCCAGAAATTCGCGGCGGCTGGGAACAGGTGCGTCATGCAATCCGGTCATGATTTTTCTCCTTTGGGCAGCGGCTTTTTCACGGTCTTGGACATATCGGCCCAGTATAGCTGTCCAAGCATCAGGGTTCCGATCGCGGCCAGTGTGATCATATATATCGCCATGGCGACGTCGGTGTGCCGCCCCAGGTCGATGCTATGCCAGATACCGATAACCACGAACGTCACCGTCAGCCCGCCGTGAACATAACGCCATGTGCGATATTTGATTCCGAAGCGCTTGATCAGCCGCATGCGAAACATCGAGGTGAGAAGCACCACCAGCAGCAGCGCCCAGCCGACCAGTCCCAGCAGCACACCCGCACTGTCAAATGTCGTCACCATGGTGACAAACGCATCCCAGGGCTTGATCCCCGCCTCAAAAAAACGCGGCAGCACGATCAGAGCCGGATGCAGCAGGATTATAATCACGGCGCCATAAGCGATGAATTTATGCACTTTCTGGATTTCCGGTGGTTTGAACAGCTCAAGAACCACTTCGTTACTCCGCGCCAGATAGAACTGGCCCAGCATCAGGGAGAAAGCCAAAAGCGTCAGCACCGACAGGACTTCTTTCAACAGCGACCGGCGCGGCACGTCTCCGAGACCGTAAAAGAGCAGCGGCAGGCCGATGAACACGGCACATCCGATCACGATAGCCACGGTTTTTGCGCTGAGTTTCATGATCAACCCCAAGACACGACGACCGGTATGGATTTTTCCGGCCGGATTTCGATCGCATCAACCGGACAATACATCCGGCACAGGTGGCAAATCTGGCAGTCAGCCGGATACAGGATCACCGCCTTGCCGGTTTCCTTGTCCAATCGAATGACATCGCATGGACAGGATTTGACGCATTCCTCGCAGCCAATGCATCCATTTATGCTGTTGATGGTCATTTTCTGACTCCACTCACGAACTGCTTCACGCCAAAAACCTGACGATCCCGCTTAACCTCTGCCCGATATGTCTGAGACCCGGTTGACGGAAAATAAGTATTCCTACGGAAAGTATGTCTACGCTGGGCCGGTTGCCGCGAACCAAGAGGCTTGGCATTTCGGGGCGCTGGAGGGGACTTCGAACGCTCCGCTCTGGGCTGTTCTTCGCCGGACAGCTTCCGTGCCCGCCATGTCTTCTCATGCGCCGATCGCGGAGGCGGACCCCATTGCGGAAGAAATGGTCACAATGGCCCGCAAGGGCAAATTTCAAACTGCGACAGCAACCATCCTTCCCACTTGATACGGGAAGCAGAGTGGTTAGAGTGCATCATTCGGCAGCCTCGCATCACGCGCGGACCATGCCCTCCAGGACGGATGATATTATGCGCAGCTTGTTACTTTCGACCATTGCTCTGGCAACCTTTACGGTCAGCCCCGCCCTTGCGCAGGACAGGGATTCGGCAGAGCAGCCGGCGCTCGAAATCGGTGCTGGCGGACGACCGGTAGGAGAAGCCTGGTCGCGCAGTCCGGTCTATGCCGAACATGGCATGGCGGCGACGGCCCATCCCCTGGCCAGCCAGATCGCCATTGATATCCTGAAAAAAGGGGGCACCGCGGTCGACGCCGCGATTGCGGCCAACGCGGCACTCGGCCTGATGGAACCGACCGCCAACGGCATTGGCGGCGATCTGTTCGCTATTATCTGGGATCCGGAGACACAGAAACTCTATGGCCTGAACGGGTCGGGAAAAAGCCCGATGGGAACCAGCTACAAGCAGTTCATCAAACAGCTCAAGGGCAGCAAGACCATTCCGCCATTCGGTCCGATGCCGATCACCGTTCCCGGCACCGTCGATGCCTGGTTTGAAATGCATGGAAAGTTCGGCAAGCTGAGCATGGCCGACATTCTTGCGCCGACCATTGCCTATGCGAGAGAAGGCCATCCGGTCGCGCCGGTGATCGGCTATTATCTCGACAGCAATCTCAAGCGCTTTGAGCAAAGCCTCGATATGATCGGTGATTTTGACAATGCGCGAAACACCTATTTCAAAAATGGTGCGCCCAAAGCAGGCGAGATTTTCAGGAATCCCGATCTTGGCAATACGCTGAGCAAAATCGCCACCGGTGGCCGTGATGCCTTTTACAAAGGCGAGATCACGAAAACCATCGATGCCTATTTCAAACGGATTGGCGGCAATCTGCGTTACGAAGATTTCGCCGCGCACAGCAGCAAATGGGTGGAACCCGGCTGCGTCGACTATCGCAAGGGCTATGAACTATGCGAACTGCCGCCAAACTCGCAGGGCTTTGCGGCGCTCCAGATGGCGAATATCCTTAAAAATGTCGATCTGACCCAATGGCCGCGCGGAAGCGCAGAAGTGCTGCATTATATTACCGAAGCCAAAAGACTGGCCTTTGAAGATGTCGCCCGCTTTTATGCCGACCCCGATGCCTCCCCTGCTCCGCTCGACTGGCTGCTCTCGGACGCTTATGGCAAGGAGCGCTTTGCACTGATTGATCCGGCCAAGGCAACGCCGGAATTCGGCCCGGGCGAGCCGAAGCTCGAAGGCGAAGGCGATACAACCTATCTCACCGTGGCGGACAAGGACGGCATGATGGTCTCGCTGATCCAGTCCAATTATCGCGGCATGGGTAGCGGGCTGGTCGCCGATGGTCTCGGCTTCATGTTTCAGGATCGCGGCGAGCTTTACTCGCTCGATCCCGATCATCCCAATGTCTATGCGCCCGGAAAGCGCCCGTTCCAGACGATCATTCCCGCCTTCATGACGAAGGACGGCAAGCCGTATATGTCCTTTGGCCTGATGGGTGGCGGCATGCAGCCGCAGGGCCATGTCCAGGTGATGATCAATCTGGTCGATTATGGCATGAACCTGCAGGAAGCTGGCGACGCTGCCCGCCTGAACCATGATGGCGGCCGTCAGCCGACCGATGATCTGGCCGGATCCGGCGCAGACCTTCTGGGCATACTCAATGTCGAGCCGGGCATTTCAGCCGAAACAATTGAACGACTCAAGGCGATGGGACATAAGGTCGAAGTCGTGAGTAATGGCGCAATGTTTGGCGGTTATCAGGCGATCACCCGCGATGCAGAAACCGGCGTCTACACCGGAGCCACCGAAATGCGCAAAGACGGCCAGGCAATTGGCTACTGAAACACCGTCAAGATTGTCACCCCTGTCAAACAGAACTGGAACGAAAATGCAAAACCCCCACCTCCTGATGTTGCTCCCGCTTTTGGCCCTCGCCCAACCCGCATCGGCGCAGATGGAAAATTTCACGACCGGACCGGTTTTCAAAGATTTCGGCCCCACCGCGCCGATCCAGCAGGACGAGCCGGTGGCGGCTGATGCGACCTTCAAAATCGCATTCGATGTTGTCAAGGAAGCCGAGCCGGACAAGATCAACCGCACCATCGAAAGCGCCGCACGGTTTATCAACATGCACGTCAAGGCTGGCGTGAAACCTGAAAATATCAACCTCGCCATCGTTGTGCACGGCGGCGCCTCCTTAGACCTCACCAATCAGGAATTTTTCGCGGCTCGCAAAGACGGCAGAAAAAATGCCAGCGCAGCAGCCATCGCGCAGTTGCAGCAACATGGCGTCAAATTTTACCTGTGCGGCCAGAGCGCAGCCGCCCATGGAATCAGCAAGGCCGATCTTCTGCCTGGCGTCAAAATGTCGCTATCCGCGATGACCGCCCATGCTTTGCTGCAACAGCAGGGCTATAGCCTCAATCCTTCCTGAGCGGACAAAAACCCCCTGATGATCAAGGTTGCCAGTTACAATATTCACAAAGCCATTGGTACGGATCGGCGGCGCAATCCCGGCCGGATCATCGATGTGCTGAATGAAATTGATGCCGATGTCATTGCCCTGCAAGAGGCGGACCGTCGCTTCGGCGCACGCGCCGCTGCGATTCCCGAGAAACTGCTGGAAATGCAAAGCGATTATCGCGCGATCCCGCTTGACGTGCAGATGGATTCGATGGGCTGGCATGGCAATGCGATACTGGTCAGAAAATCGGTGGAGGTGCTGGAACATGATGTCATGCACATCCCCTGCCTCGAACCGCGCGGGGCGATCATGGCCCATTTTCAAATTGATGGCCAACCGCTCGCC
>CAJQNR010000025.1 GCA_905479715.1 uncultured Sphingorhabdus sp. | reverse complement strand
GATCATGAGGATGGCGCGAAGCTGCCGGTGCTCTGGTATCTGTCCGGTCTGACCTGCACCCATGCCAATGTCATGGAAAAGGGCGAGTATCGAAGGGCTGCCAGCGAACTGGGCCTGATCATTGTCGCGCCCGATACCTCGCCGCGCGGCGATGGCGTGACCGATGAGGAAGCCTATGACATGGGACAAGGCGCGGGTTTCTACGTCGATGCGACCGAAGAGCCATGGGCAAAACATTTCCGCATGCGCAGCTATATCGAACAGGAACTGCCCGAACTGATTGCCGCCAATTTCCCTGCGGATATTAACCGACAGGGCATATTCGGCCACAGCATGGGCGGCCATGGCGCGCTGACCATCGCGCTGCGCAATCCGGATCGGTATAAAAGCGTCTCCGCCTTCGCGCCGATCGTGTCACCGCTCAATTGCCCCTGGGGGGCAAAGGCGCTGGGCGGCTATATCGGCAGCGATAGAGCAGCGTGGCGGGAATATGATGCCTGCGCACTAATCGAGGACGGCGCGCGCGTGGGTGACATTTTGGTCGATCAGGGAACGAGCGACAATTTCTTGGAAGAGCAGTTGAAACCGCAACTTTTGGTGGAAGCCTGTGAGAAGGCGGGCATAAAGCTCAGCCTGAATATGCGGGACGGCTATGATCACAGCTATTATTTCATTTCGACCTATATGGCGGATCATTTGCGGTGGCATGCCGATCGGCTGGGTGACCGATAGCAGCCACCTTCCATTATGAAAAAATTATCACAAAAGGATGAGTGAATTGCAGCAGCTGGATTTACAAAAAACCCTAGATCAGGCGCTCGCCGAACAGCAGGTGGCTGGTGCGGTGGCCATGATTGGCAATGCCGATACCGTGCTCGCATCGGCGCAAGCGGGTCTTTCCGCTCCTGAAGCGGGCAAGCCTATGGCGCTGGATGGTATATTTCAGATCGCGTCGATGACCAAGGCGGTCACGTCGCTGGCGGCCATGCAACTGGTCGAACGCGGCCTGCTGTCGCTGGATGAGCCGATTGCCCCGATTCTGCCGGAACTGGCTCATCCGGAGGTGCTGACCGGCTTTGACGGGGACGGCAAGGCGATAGTGGAACCCGCCAAAACCGCGATCACGCTCCGGCATCTGCTCACCCATACATCCGGTTTCGGCTACGCGTTCACCACCGGTGATATGGCCAAAGCCCAGGGCAAGGTCCCGCCCGCCAGTATTGCCAGCATTACGACTCCCCTGATGTTCGAACCGGGAACGGACTGGCTGTACGGCGTGAGCACCGACTGGATTGGTCGCGCGATCGAGGCCGTCAGTGGTCAAACGCTCGGTGCCTATATGGAGGACCATATTTTTGCGCCTCTGGCCATGGAGGATACGGGGTTTTCCGTTGCGCCGGACAAGATCGAGCGCCGTGTCCCGCTGCTCTCCCGTCAGGCGGATGGTCTGGCTCCCTTTCCGATCGAGATTGGCGGTGGCGATGCGGCGGAATTTCAGTCCGGCGGTGGCGGACTCTATTCGACGGCAGCGGACTATATGCGGTTCATGCGGATGATCCTCAACCGTGGTTCGCTCGATGGTGCCCGGATTGTCAGCGCCGACACCGTCGCAGCCATGTCGAAAAACCAGATTGGTGCGATGAAAGCAGGGAAAATGGAGAGTGTGGTGCCGTTGCTTGCCAACTCGTTCGACGCTTTTCCTGAGCAGCATTGCGGATGGGGCCTCGGTTTTCTGATCAACCCGGAAACGGGACCCGCTGGCCGTGCGGCCGGCAGCCTGTCCTGGGCTGGACTGACCAACTGCTATTACTGGATCGATCCCGCCAGCGACATCGCGGGTCTGGTGTTTATGCAATTTCTCCCCTTTGCGGATACAGAGGCCCTGCATGTTCTGGCCGCGGTGGAATCGGCGGTCTATCAGCCGACATAAGCTGCGCCGGAACATTCTGAAGAATTGTCGGTTCGGCTATAGCGGAGGCCGCCCACCTCAATTGGAGATTTGACCATGACCATAGCATCGCGACCGCCATCGATCGGTAACGCCGAACGCGAGCAGCGGCTGGACAAGCTGCGCCGCACCATGACGGCAAGCGGCGTCGATGCGGTCCTCGTCACACCAGGCAGCAATATGCGTTATTTCTTTGCCGAGGCCTTTTACGAAAGCGAACGCTTTGTCGGTGTGTTGGTCACCGCGGACCGCGCCATCTTCATCTGTCCGAAATTCGAGGAATCCGCGATCCGGGCCAAATTCCCGATGGCTTCCGACATGGCCTTCTGGGAGGAGCATGAAAATCCCTTTGCGCTGATCGCGTCTCTATTGGTGGAAGCGGGCTGTCGGCGATGTGCGCTCGATCCGGATTGTTCCTACGGACATGCCGCGTGCCTGTTTGATGCGCTGACCGAGCTCGAAAAGCCGGTCCTCTATGGTTCCGCTGCTCCGATCATCGCGCCGCTGCGCGCGATAAAGTCACAGGCCGAGATTGATCTGATGATTGCCGCCATGCGGCTCACGCTCTCGGTCCATCAGACGGTTTTCGAGTGGATCAGGCCGGGCGTGAAAGCCAGCGCGGTGATCGCCGAAATCGATCGTTTGCATCGCGCCGGCGGTGCCGATGGTGGCAACAGCTTTTGCGCCGTCCAGTTCGGCGAGGCGACCTCCCATCCGCATGGCGTGCCGGGCGACCCGGCATTGCAGGAGGGCGAGCTGATCCTGATCGATACCGGCTGCACCATCGACGGTTACAATAGCGACATCACCCGCACCTATGCCCTGTCGAAACTGGACAGCGAGATCGAACGACTCTGGCACGCGGAAAAACAGGCCCAGCAAGCCGCCTTTGACCGCGCCGCCATCGGCACGCCCTGCGAAGCGGTCGACAAGGCCGCCCGCGATATGCTGGTCAGCCACGGCCTTGGCCCCGACTATGATCTGCCGGGCCTCCCGCATCGCACCGGCCACGGCATTGGTCTGGATATCCACGAAGGTCCCTATCTGGTGAAGGGCGACCAGACACCGCTGGTGGCAGGTATGTGTTTCTCCAACGAACCGATGATTGTTGTCCCCGGCCAATATGGCATCCGGCTGGAAGATCATTTCTATATGACCGAGTCAGGTCCGGAGTGGTTTACGCAGCCGCAAGCGGATATTTACCGGCCGTTTGGCTAGAGTGGGATTTGGCGCGTAGGAAATCATGAGCGGAGCAGGATAACGATGCTTGCACTCTGCAAACGGTGCCCTTGCCACCATAATTGGTGAATGAAACGTGACGACGGCCGAAACCACAGGGATATTCAACGATGCGCTATTTTCTGGATACTGAGTTTAACGGCTTCGGCGGTGCATTGATTGCGATCGCCCTGGTTCCCGAAGATGACGGCCGTGCTCCCTTCTACGGGGCGGTTGAATGCCACGACCCCACGCCATGGGTCGCCGAGCATATCATTCCCCTGCTGGATGTGGAGCAATTGACGCGCCGTCATCTCGCCGACCAGTTCGCGGACTATCTGAACGATGATCCCGAACCTGTGCTGGTCGCAGACTGGCCGGAAGATATTGCCCACGCCGCGCGGTTGCTGGTCATTGGTCCGGGGCTTATGAAACCGGTGCGCAATATTCACTTTGATCTGGTCGATGCCGAGCTCGTCAGCTCCGGCGAGGGCAGCGCCGTTCCGCACAATGCCTATCACGATGCGCTCCGCCTGCGCGCCGACGTGCTGGCCTATGAAAAACGGATGGCGACGTAGATAGAGCGAAAAGGCCTGTCCTACAGCCCGTCCAATTGCTTATTGTCTCCACCGCTCCCGCAACAGGCGCGGGGCAGGCTCTTTGACAATAGGAATGAATAGCGGCGATGGCTGCCCACCGATTGTTTCCCGGGGAACGGTTTGAAGGCAATCTGGAAGGTTACACTAGGCGGCCGGTTTCTTCCCTACAAATGCAGGAATTCTGCGGTTTGGGGCCAAAGGTCACACAAATTGAAATATTCCGTTGGTGTAAGGTTCGCTGCCAGACACAGAAATGATCAGGCGCGCAAAAACCGGTCCTTGGCCTCAAGTTTGACAGATGTTGAAACAGACGAGACTTGCTTTCGGCCGAAGTCTCGCAATGGTCGCTTGTTCCCCGAATGCATCATGGCTCCGGAAAACTGGTCGGGACGAGAGGATTCGAACCTCCGACCCCCACACCCCCAGTTGATAAATGCGTGATATTTACTGGGACGGTTTGGTATGATTTGGGACTATAATTGCAATAAAATCAAAAAGATAGCTTGATTTTGACGTTCCCGTTTTGTACTCATTGATCCCGGTAGATTTCATCATTTTGCACTTACATTGCACTTACAGAAAAAGTGCGTGTGTTGAGATAGAAAGGAAATGGCCGTGCAAACTGCACTTACACAGGCTGTCATAGACCGTGCCAAATTGGCTAAAAGACCTTATGAAATTAGAGATAGCCGTTTGAATGGTTTTCTGGTTCGGGTGCAACCTTCGGGCGTAAAATCATTCTACTGCGAATATGATCGCGGCAAGCGCTGGCGGCTAGGACGCGCAGACTCCATGGCCGTTGGACAAGCAAGAAATCAGGCTAAACGAATCATTTCTCAGTATCATTCCGGTATTGATCCGATGGATGAGAAAAAATCAAACGCCAGAGCAATCACGCTCGGTGAGTTTATCGATCTATTTTTCCAACCTTGGGCTCAATCTCATCAAAAGGCACATGAGCAAAATATCAAGCGGATCCGAACCGTGTTCAAAGATTTTCTGAAAAGTAAAATGGATGATATCAATGTTATTGATCTGGAGCGGTGGAGAGCTAGCCGAATTGCTGTGGGAAACAAAACAACAACCACCAATCGCGACATCGCATCCATAAAAGCAGTCTTTAACCGAGCTGTCGATTTTGAGATCATTGAACAAAATCCAATCGCCAAAGTGAAGAAGGCAAGAGAGGATACCAGGCCGCGTGTTCGCTATCTCAATGATGAAGAACTGAAGTTGCTGCTCGAATCGTTAGATCGCCGCGAGGAACGCAGGTGCGGTGAACGGGACAGTGCAAACCGGTGGCGAAGTGAACGCGGCTATCGCCGACTTCCTGACTTTAAGAAGTGCGCGTTCACAGATCACCTCAAGCCAATGATCATACTTTCGCTGCACACCGGTATGCGGCGAGGGGAGGTATTCGATCTTAAGTGGCAGCATGTCGATTTTACCGTGAGATCAATTGCTGTTGTTGGTGAAACGGCGAAGTCAGGAAAAACGAGACATATTCCCATGAACCGCACTTGCTTGGAAGTTCTTGGCCGTTGGCAGAAACAATGCGCAAAATCATCGGGCAGGGTATTTCAAAATGCTGATGGAATGCGTTTTAACAATGTGAAAAAATCGTGGACAGCAATCTTAGAACAAGCGGGAATTGTCAATTTTCGTTGGCATGACATGCGGCATCATTTTGCGTCCCGCTTGGCTATGGCGGGAGTGGATTTGAACGCTATCAGAGAGCTGTTGGGTCATAGCGATTACGAAATGACTTTGCGCTATGCGCATCTTGCTCCCGAGCATAAGAGAAAAGCTGTTGAACTGCTTGATTAGCAAATTCAATTATTCAATTTTTGACACCAATCCAGTCCACTTCAATCCCGTCAACACCGGATTGAACGCCTTCAATGATCACTTGGGTGCCGTCCTTTGGGGTTTTCACGTCCAAAAAGTTTAACCGCCAAACATTTTCATCTGCGCATTGAAGCAAATAGTGGCGTTCGCCTTTGATGAGTTTACCGGTTAGCCGAAGGCGGTTTGAGTTTGAATGGTTCATGATCAAGTGTTCTCTGTCCTACAGCCCCGATTCTGTCCAGCGCGCAAGGACCTTCTTTACGTAATTCCGTGTTTCCTGGTATCGGGGAATGCCATTGGCTTTCAGCACGGCGTTAGGTCCGGCATTATATGCCGCCAGCGCTAGGTGAATCCCCCCAAACTTATCCAGCATTTGCTTGAGATACCGTGCTCCCCCGTCAATATTGGCGGAAGGATCGAACCGGTTCTCAACCCCAAGGTCTAATGCGGTTCCAGGCATCAACTGCGTAAGACCGCCAGCACCAGCAGAACTAACAGCCATAGGATTGTACCGCGATTCCTGCCAAATTAGAGCGTCGAGCAACCCAAAGGGTAGGGCGTGTTTTTTTTCGGCTGCCCGGATGGAGGTTAGGTAAATAAACCGCCTTGACGAGGCTGATCGGCTTAGTCCTGTAAGCTTTCTTGGTTGTAGATTGGTTTTAGTACCTTCATGATTTGTCGGTGCTCCAGTCACGGGCTTTAGCTGATTTTCCGGTTGCCAAATTCCATGCTGGAACAACCGAAACGTGGGTTTTTCACTTGCGTGTTGATCCAGAGCTTCCCGTTCAGTGGGGGCATTGCTTTCTTGTAAACTCACATCCTGCGCCCATGTCACGCTTGAACACATCGCTATTGTAAGCAGTCCCATTGATAGCTTCTTTGCCAAAATTCATCTCCATCTTGTATCGAATCGGATGAGAACATAAATAGAACATATAGCTGTAGGAAAGTGTTTTCTTACGTGTTGAAGAGGGGAGGCTGCCGGGAAGGGGAGAACTGGCGCAGATGCAAGGAACT
>CAJQNR010000024.1 GCA_905479715.1 uncultured Sphingorhabdus sp. | reverse complement strand
TTGCTCTGGAACGCGCAGGCTGGCTCGTCGGCATGTCCTCCGGCGCGCTGGGCGCGGCGGCCTACAGCCTGCACTGCCCGTTCAACAGCATATTCTATGTCGGACTATGGTACTCGCTGGCCGTTGCATCCTGCGCGATTTTGGGTCGTCTGGTCGTCCCGCATCTTATCCGCTGGTAATATCTCGCTGCGGTCCCATATAAGGCGGGTAATCCGGTCAAAGCAGGGATATTAATATGCAGTTTGCGCGAGCAGCGTGGAAATTTCTGGTCGCAATAAAGGACGGCATGGTTCTGATTGCGATGCTGTTGTTTTTCGGCGCGCTATATGCCCTGCTATCGTCACAGCCGAATAGCGCGGCGATCCGGGACGGCGCTCTGCTGCTGGACCTGAATGGCGTGGTCGTCGAAGAACCGGCCGCTCCCACGTTCGAGGATTTTCTGGCCGGAAACAGCGGAGGTCCCCGAGAATATCGTTTGCGCGATGTCGTGCGCGCGATTGACTCAACGGTAGAAGATGACCGCGTCAAGGCCATTGTGCTTGATCTCAGCAGCTTCGCCGGCGGCGGCCAGACCAGCCTGACCGATATCGGAGAAGCGCTCGCCCGGGCCAAAAAGGCGGGCAAGCCCATCTATGCTTTCGCCAGTTTTTATAGCGATGACAGCTATCAGCTGGCCGCCCATGCGACGGAAATCTGGATGGACCCGATGGGCGGGATCATCTTTGCCGGTCCCGGCGGCAACCGGCTCTATTACAAAGGCCTGATCGACCGGCTCGGCGTCACCGCCAATATTTACCGCGTCGGCACCTACAAAAGTGCGGTCGAACCCTATATGCGGGCCGATCAGTCACCGGCCTCACGAGAAGCCTCCGAGGCGCTCTATGGCGTGCTTTGGGACAGCTGGCTTGCCGAAGTGAAAAAATCGCGGCCGCAGGCGATAGTCCAGCCCTTTGCGGATGATCCCGCGTCCTTCATCACCGCCGCTGGCGGCGATATTGCGTCGGTCGCGGTCCAGCAGAAACTGGTCGACAAGCTGGGCGACAAGACCGCCTTTGACCGATTTGTTGCCGAACAGGTCGGCGTCGATGAAACCCCCTCACCCGACAGTTTCAAAAGTATCGACTATGATGATTTCGTTGCCGCCCATCCGGTCGACAGCACCGGTTCGCCGATCGGCGTGGTCACGGTCGCTGGCGAGATCGTCGGTGGTAAAACCGGCCCCGGCATGGCCGCCAGCGGGCGGATTGCCGAACGGATTTACAAGGCGCTGGATGAGGATGAAATCAAGGCACTGGTTGTGCGCATCGACTCTCCCGGCGGATCGGCCTTCGCCAGCGAGGAAATTCGCCTGGCCCTGCTCGAGGCCAGGAAAAAGAAACTGCCGATCGTCGTGTCGATGGGCGATGTGGCGGCCAGTGGCGGTTATTGGGTTGCGGCGGCGGGCGACCATATTTTTGCCGAGCCCGATACGATCACCGGATCGATCGGCGTATTCGCGGTATTGCCAAGCTTTGAAAAAGCGCTCGCGAAATGGGGGGTCACTGCCGACGGCGTGCAAACCACTCCGCTGTCCGGCGAACCCAATTTTGTCGGCGGCTTCAGCGAAGACCTCAATGCGATCCTGCAGTCCGGGGTCGAAAACAGCTATAGCGACTTCATCCAGCTGGTATCGAAAGCACGCGACAAGACGCCGGAACAGGTCGATGCGATTGGACAAGGCCGCGTCTGGGACGGCGGCACCGCCCGCCAACTGGGCCTGATCGACGGATTTGGCGGCATGACCGAGGCGCTTGCCGAGGCGGCCAAACGCGCCGGCCTGGCGGAAGGTGACTATCACCCGCAATATCTCGACCCGCAAAACAAACTGTCCTGGCTCGGCTTTGACGGCCTGCCCTTTGTGGCGCAGCAAAGCCCGCCGGTTAAGGGTATCGTCGGCTGGGTCGCACAGCGTGAAAAGGCTGTTTTCGGCGCTGCACTGGCCACCGCCCAGGGATTGTTGGCGCGCGAGGATGTCCAGGCATTATGTCTCGAATGCGGAGCTGGCGCACGCCGCAATGTCCGCCAGTCGGGCGACTGGATCGACCGTCTTCTAAGCTATTCGTTCTCGTCCAGCCCGCGATAGGCGGGTAACGACAGGCCTTTGACGATAGCGATGGCGCGCAGGGCAAAACCGGCGACAAATGCGATCAGCGCGGCGATAAACCCCTGCACGCCGATTTGGACCAGCAGCACAAAAGCAAAGGCCGCAAGCGCGCCCGCAGTAACATAGAGCTCGGGCCGGATGATGATCGAAGGTTCGCCGGAAATCAGATCGCGGATCACGCCGCCCACGCTGGCGGTGATGATCCCCATGATCGCTGCGGGCACCGGGTCGATCCCCAATTGCATCGCCTTGGCTGCGCCGAACACCGAATAAGCGGCCAGTCCGATGGCATCGAACCAGTCCACCGCTGCCGGTCGCCAGAATTTGACCGGCGTAATCCACACCAGCAGAGCGATGGAAAGACATAGAATCGGCACCCGCGCATCCTGCACCCAGAATACCGGCGCGCCGATCAGCAGGTCACGCACCGTGCCGCCGCCGACGCCGGTGACGAGCGCGAAAAAGGCAAAGGTCACCAAAGTCTGCCGGTTGCGCGCCGCGACCAGCGCCCCGGAAATCGCGAAGACTGCAATCCCGAACAGATCGAGCCAGCCGAGCGCGCTATAGAGTATGGCAGCATTCACACTATCGTCCTCCGCCTGCGCTGGCGCCGGGTGAACCGCAAGACAAAGCCGAGTATCGACCCGAACAGTGCCAGCGCACGAGTTTATGATGTTTCATCAAACCTACTCCTGCGCAGGCAGGAGCCTATCTCCTGAATGCTTCTTTCGGAATCTCTTGCGTTCTACAGACGCAAGGCTCCGCAAGCAATTTCAATGGTGGCTTGCACAAATCGGGAGCTGGACATCCGCCTGCGCGGAAGCACATCACATATGGATCGGCTTGCCCTGCACCGCCATCGCCGCTTCCTTGATCGCTTCCGAATGGGTCGGATGGGCGTGGCAAGTGTAAGCGATATCCTCGCTGGTCGCGCCGAATTCCATCGCCTGCGTAACCTGCGCGATCATCGTGCCGGCGAGCGACGAGATGATATGGCAGCCGAGCACACGGTCGGTCTTTGCGTCCGCAATGACCTTCACATAGCCTTCGGTGTCGCGATTGGTCTTGGCGCGGCTGTTGGCGGCGAACAGGAATTTGCCGACCTTATAGTCGATGCCACTTTCCTTCACCTCTTCCTCGGTTTTGCCGATGCTGGCAATTTCGGGATAGGTATAGACGACGCCGGGGATCAGATCGTGGTTGATAATGCCTTGCTGTCCGGCGATAAATTCGGCCGCGGCAATGCCTTCATCCTCGGCCTTGTGCGCGAGCATCGGGCCGGGGGTCACGTCGCCAATCGCATAGACGCCCGGAACCTTCGTCTGGAAGTCATGGCCAACCTCGATCTGGCCGCGATCATTGGTTTCGACACCGGAATTTTCCAGCGCAAGCCCGTCGATATTGGGCTTGCGGCCAATCGCCACCAGCACGACATCAGCTTCAAGTGTTTCACTGTCGCCGCCCTTGGCCGGTTCCATGGTGAGCGTGGCTTTCTTGCCCTTGACCGTGCAGCCGGTGACCTTGGTGCCGGTGCGGATATCAAAGCCCTGTTTCTTGAACATGCGGTTGGCGTCCTTGCGGATATCGCCATCCATGCCCGGCAATATCTGGTCGAGATATTCGACCACCGTGACTTTCGCGCCGAGCCGCAGCCAGACGCTGCCCAGTTCCATCCCGATCACACCGCCGCCGATGACGACCATATGGCCCGGCACTTTCGGCAGTTCGAGCGCGCCGGTGCTGTCGACCACGACATGCTTGTCATTGTCGATCTCGACTCCCGGCAACGGGGTCACCGAAGAACCGGTGGCGATCAGGACATTTTTCGCAGTGTAGCTCTTGTCGCCAACCTTGACCGTGTGGGCGTCTTCAAACGCACCATGGCCCTTGATCCAGTCGACCTTGTTCTTCTTGAACAGAAATTCGATCCCGCCGGTCAGTTCCGCAACCGCCTTGAGCTTCTCGGCCAGCATCTGTTTGAGATCCAGCTTGGCACCGGTCAGCTTGACGCCGAATTTCTCGAGCGCGCCGCTATGGGCTTCATGATAGAGTTCCGACGCGTGCAGCATCGCCTTGGACGGAATACAACCGACGTTGAGGCAGGTGCCGCCCAGCGTTTCCCGGCTCTCGATGCAGCCGGTCTTCAGGCCCAGTTGCGCCGCCCGGATCGCCGCGACATAACCGCCGGGGCCGGAGCCGATTATCAGAAGATCATAGTCAAATTTGTCGGTCATATATCACCTCTATACTCGTCATGCTGAACGTGCTTCAGCATCTTGGGGGATCCTGAACCGGGTTCAGGATGACGAAAATCCTATAAATCAATCAAAAGCCGTGCCGGATCCTCGATCGCTTCCTTGATCCGCACGAGGAAGGTTACCGCCTCGCGGCCATCGATCAAACGATGGTCATAGCTCAGCGCCATATACATCATCGGTCGCGCCTCGATCGAACCGTCGGGCATCACAACCGGACGCTGGTCGATCCGGTGGAGGCCGAGCACCGCGGACTGCGGCGGGTTGATGATCGGCGTCGACATCAGCGACCCGAACACCCCGCCGTTGGAGATGGTGAAGGTTCCGCCCTTCATGTCGTCCATGGTCAGCGTGCCGTCCTTGGCGCGCTTGCCGAAATCACCGATCGTATTTTCAACATCGGCAAAGCTCATCGCTTCGGCATTGCGGATAACCGGAACCACCAGACCGGTGGGCGCGCTCACCGCGACGGAAATATCGGCATAATCATGATAGACGATTTCTTCGCCATCAATCTGCGCATTGACCGAAGGCACGTCTTTCAGCGCCATACAGGCCGCCTTGACGAAAAAGCCCATGAAGCCAAGCTTCACGCCATGTTTCTTGGCGAACAGATCCTTATATTTGCTCCGCGTCTCGATCACCGCGGTCATGTCGACATCGTTGAACGTGGTCAGCAAAGCTGCGGTATCCTGCGCTTCCTTCAGCCGTCGGGCGACGGTCTGGCGCAGACGGGTCATCCTCACCCGCTCTTCGTTGCGATTGCCGGCCGATGACGGAGCGGAGGGTGCCTGCGCGCCCTTGGCCTCGCCTTTTTCCGCCAGCGGCGCCTGCTGGGCACCGGACTTCACATATTGTTCGACATCCGCCTTGGTCAGTCGGCCATCCTTGCCGGTACCGCTGATCTGGCTCGGATCGACCCCATGTTCGAGGACCAGTCGGCGAACCGACGGGGACAGGGTGATCGAGGCATCGGTTTCGTCCGGCTTGGCTTCTGCCTTGGCCGGAGCCGGGGCGGACTTGGCGGCCGGGGCGGCACCACTGCCGGCCTCGATTGTTGCGATCACAGCGCCAACCTCGACCGTATCACCCACTTCGACCTGATAGGCACCCATAACACCGGCTTGCGGAGCGGGAACTTCCAGCGCCACCTTGTCGGTTTCCAGGCTTGCAATCGGTTCATCCGCGGCGACGGCATCACCCGGCTGCTTGAGCCATTCGCCCAGGGTCGCTTCGGTGATCGATTCGCCCAGTACCGGGACTTTTACTTCTATTGCCATATTCTAATGCTCTCTTTTCAATCCTGTACGGGATGCCCCAGTGCTTCGGCGACCAACTGTTCCTGCTGCTGCTTGTGCCGCGATGCGAGACCGGTTGCCGGCGACGCCGCTGCGGCCCGTCCGGCATAGACCGGATCAGCCGGACCAACGCCCGCCTGCTCGAGGCATTTCTCCAGATAGGACCGGACAAAATACCAACTGCCGTTATTCTTCGGCTCTTCCTGTGCCCAGACGAGCGTCTCGAGATTCTTCATCCGCTTGAGGCGCACCACGAGCGGTTCGCCGGGGAAGGGGTAAAGCTGCTCGATCCGTACGATCGCGGTGTTCTTGTCACCCGCTGCATCGCGCGCTTCAATCAGATCATAGGCGACCTTGCCCGAACAGAGCACCAGCCGCTTCACATCCTTGTCGGCTGGCGGATTGGTGTCGGACAATATCCGCATGAAATGATGGTCGCCTTGGAAATCCTCGGCTTTCGATACGGCCATCTTGTGCCGCAACAAGGATTTCGGCGTCATGATGATCAAAGGCTTGCGGAACGACCGCAGCATCTGGCGGCGCAAGATGTGGAAATAATTGGCGGGGGTGGTGATATTGGCGACCTGGATATTATCCTGCGCGCAAAGTTGCAGGAACCGTTCCAGCCGCGCCGAACTATGTTCCGGACCCTGGCCTTCATAACCATGGGGGAGCAGCATCACCAAGCCATTGGCCCGCAGCCATTTCGCCTCGCCCGAGGCGATGAACTGGTCGATCATGATCTGCGCGCCATTGGCGAAATCGCCAAATTGCGCTTCCCACAATACGAGGGTTTTCGGATCGGCAGCGGCATAGCCATATTCAAAGCCGAGCACGCCATATTCGCTCAAGGGGCTGTCGAGCACTTCGAAGCGGCCATGACGGACCGTGCTCAACGGCACATATTTTTCTTCGGTATCCTGATCGACCCAGACGGCATGACGCTGGGAGAATGTCCCGCGACCGCTGTCCTGCCCGGACAGGCGCACATTATAGCCTTCGGAAACCAGTGATCCGTAAGCCAAAGCCTCGCCGGTGGCCCAGTCGAAATTCTCGCCGGTCTTGAACATCGTGGCTTTCGCGTCGAGAACGCGCCCCAATGTCTTGTGAATGCGGAGTCCTTCGGGGACCGTCGTCAATGTCCGGCCAAGGCTGTCGAACAATTTAGTATCGATCGCCGTGTCGGCATTGCGGCGCGCCGTTTCCGGATCGGCCGGAATATGCAGACCCTGCCAGCGACCGCCAAACCAGTCGGCCTTGTCCGCCTTGTAATCGGCCGCTGCCTGAAATTCGGTTTCGAGATGATCGGCGAAAGCGGCACGGGTGGCATCGCCCCAGTCGGCATCAATCACGCCTTCTTCGATCAGCCGCGCTTCGTAAAGCTTGCTGACCTTGGGATGTTTCTTGATCGCGGCATACATGATCGGCTGGGTAAAGCTCGGTTCATCGCCTTCGTTATGACCAAAGCGGCGATAGCACCACATGTCGATAACGATATCCCGGCCAAAACGCTGGCGAAATTCCATCGCAATCTTGCAGGCGAAGGTCACCGCTTCGGGGTCATCGCCGTTGACGTGGAAGATTGGCGCCTGCACGCCCTTGGCAACATCCGACGGATAAGGCGAAGAACGCGCAAATTGTGGGCTGGTGGTAAAGCCGATCTGGTTGTTGATCACAAAATGGATGCAGCCACCGGTATTATAACCGCGGATGCCGGAGAATCCGAGGCATTCCCAGACGATTCCCTGTCCAGCAAAGGCGGCGTCGCCGTGGATCAACACCGGCAGGACCTGATCATGTTTCTCGAGATCGTGGCGCGCCACTTGCTGGGCGCGAACCTTGCCGAGCACCACCGGATCAACCGCCTCGAGATGCGATGGATTGGGTACCAGACTCATATGGACGTTGATGCCGTCAAATTCGCGGTCGGAGGACGTGCCCAGATGATATTTCACATCGCCGGAGCCACCGACATCGTCGGGGTTGGCCGAACCGCCATGAAATTCGTGAAAGATCACCTTGTAAGGCTTTGCCATCACATTGGCGAGAATGTTCAAACGGCCGCGATGGGCCATGCCGTAAACGATATCGCGGACACCGGCCTGCCCGCCATATTTGATGATATTTTCGAGCGCCGGCAGCATCGATTCACCGCCATCGAGCCCGAAACGCTTGGTCCCGACATATTTCTTGCCGAGGAAATTTTCATATTCCTCGCCTTCGATCACCTTGTTGAGGATTGCCTTCTTGCCTTCGGGCGTGAAGTGGATCTCGGCATCCTTGCCCTCCATCCGGTCCTGCAGGAAACGTCGTTCCTCGATATCGGATATATGCATATATTCGAGACCGACAGGCCCGCAATAATTGGCCCGCAGCACGGCTTCGATTTCGCGAACGGTAGCGGATTCAAATCCCAATACGCCACCCAGATATACCGGCTCGTCCATTTCGTCGGCGGTAAAGCCGTGGAATTCGGGAGTCAGGTCAGCCGGTTCCACCAGCTTGGACAGACCCAGTGGGTCAAGATTGGCACCCAGATGCCCGCGCACCCGATAGGTGCGAATGAGCATCATCGCGCGAATTGATTTTTCCGCCGCCCGCGCAACCTCGGCTTCGGATATCGCAGCGCCGACTTTTTCCGCCGCAGCCGCAATATCAATCGCCATTTGCGTGGGATCGAGCGCGCTGTTCAGCTCGTCGGCATCATCAATCGGCCAATGTTTGCGCTGCCAGCTCGGTCCACTTTCTTTCTCGGATTGGAGAAACTCTTGACCTTCAAAACCCATGATCATTTCCTTGGGGGGAGGGTGGCCCCCTGCTCTCGCAGAGGGCCAATAATCTAGACGAGCTCTTTCAGCATCGCATCCAATGTCGTGCCCAGTTCGCTTGGCGAAGGTGACACGCGGATACCGGCTGCTTCCATCGCAGCGATCTTGTCTTCCGCGCCGCCCTGGCCGCCGGAGACAATCGCACCGGCATGGCCCATGCGCCGTCCCGGAGGCGCCGTCAGACCGGCGATAAAGCCGACCATCGGTTTCGAACGGCCCTTCTTGGCTTCATCGGCGATGAACTGCGCCGCTTCTTCTTCCGCGCTGCCGCCGATTTCACCGATCATGATGATCGACTTGGTTTCGTCGTCGGCAAGGAACAGCTCGAGCACGTCGATAAAGTTGGTGCCATTGACCGGATCGCCGCCGATGCCGACCGCCGTCGTCTGGCCAAGGCCGACCGCCGTCGTCTGGTGCACCGCTTCATAGGTCAGCGTACCGGAGCGAGAAACCACGCCGACCGAGCCCTTTTTGAAGATGCTGCCAGGCATGATGCCGATCTTGCATTCGCCGGGAGTCAAAACGCCGGGGCAGTTCGGGCCGATCAGCCGCGACTTGCTGCCCTGCAACGCGCGCTTCACCCGAACCATATCGAGCACCGGAACGCCTTCGGTGATCGCAACGATCAGTTCGATCTCGGCATCGATCGCCTCGAGGATCGAATCCGCGGCAAATGGCGGTGGAACATACACAACGCTGGCAGTCGCGCCGGTCGCATCCTTGGCTTCCGCCACGGTGTTGTAGTT
>CAJQNR010000023.1 GCA_905479715.1 uncultured Sphingorhabdus sp. | reverse complement strand
CGATGGTCTATCCCGACCGCAAGGTCATGGCGATCTGCGGCGATGGCGGCTTCATGATGAACAGCCAGGAAATGGAAACCGCCGTCCGGCTGAAACTCAACATCACGGTGCTGGTGCTGAACGACAACAGCTACGGCATGATCCGCTGGAAACAGGCAAATATGGGCTTCAAGGACTGGGGCCTGACCTATGGCAATCCGGATTTCGTTAAATATGCCGAGGCTTACGGTGCCAATGGCTACCGGATCACCAGCGCCCAGGACCTGCAGGAAACGATCGACAAATGCCTCAACAGCGAAGGCGTGCATCTGATCGAGGTTCCGGTTGATTATTCGGACAATGACCGCATATTGAATCACGAGATCAAGGAACTCAGCGCGAAGGTTTGAGCAAGATACCTATGACCAAGCTAAAAGACGTCTATCCGCTCTATCTGAACAACGAGGCGGTTCAGCCCAATAAAGACCTGGAAGTCACCGACAAATATACCAATGAAGTCGCCTTCCGGACCGCCCTCGCCACCCCCGATGTCATCGAGGAAGCGATCGCGGGGGCTGTCGCCGCAACCGAACCGATGGCGGCCATGGCGAGCTATGAACGGCAAGACGTGCTGCAACATTGCGTCGACCGCTTCAAGGAGCGCTATGACGAGCTGGCCTATGCCCTCTGTGTCGAAGCGGGAAAACCGATCAAGGATGCCGAAGGCGAAGTCGGTCGTCTGATCGATACCTTCCGGATTGCGGCCGAAGAAGCGGTGCGCAATTATGGCGAGGTCCAGCCGCTCGACATTTCCGCACGCGCAAAAGGCTATATGGGCATGTGGAAACGTGTTCCGATCGGCCCGTGCAGCTTCATTTCCCCGTTCAATTTCCCGCTGAATCTGGCCGCGCATAAAGTCGCGCCGGCCATTGCCGTGGGCTGTCCGTTCGTGATGAAACCGGCTAGCAAGACACCGCTCGGTGCAATCATCATGGGCGAGATATTGGCAGAAACCGATCTGCCAAAGGGCGCCTTCTCGATATTGCCCGCTAGTCGAGACGGCGCCGATCTATTCACGGTCGACGAGCGTCTGAAGCTCTTGTCGTTCACGGGTTCTCCCGGTGTTGGCTGGGACCTGAAGGCAAAGGCCGGCAAGAAACCGGTGATTTTGGAACTCGGCGGCAATGCCGCGGTCGTCGTCGATGCCGACGCCGATCTCGACGATGCGCTGGAGCGGATTGTCTTTGGCGCCTTTTATCAATCCGGCCAGAGCTGTATCGGCGTACAGCGGATCATCATCCACGAGAGCATCTACGACCGCTTCAAGGATATGCTGGTTGCCAAAACCAGGACACTGGTCGCGGGCGATCCGAAAGATCGCGACACATTCATCGGCCCGATGATCTCCGAAGGCGAAGCATCGCGCCTGCACGACTGGATCGAAAGCGCCGTAGCGGGCGGCGCAACACTGCTGTGCGGCGGCAATCGCAAGGGCAATATGCTCGAGGCAACGCTGCTGGAAAATGTCGACACCAACGCGGACGCCTATCGCGAAGAGGCTTTCGGCCCGCTCGCCCTGCTTTCAAAATTCAGCGATTTCAGTGCAGCACTGAACGAAGTCAACGACAGCAAATTCGGTCTGCAGGCCGGAATATTCACGAGAGACATCTTCAAGTCGCTCGACGCATGGGATCATCTCGACGTTGGCGGTGTGGTGATCAATGACGTCCCGTCCTATCGGGTCGACAATATGCCTTATGGCGGCGTCAAGGACAGCGGACTGGGCCGCGAGGGCATAAGATTTGCGATGGAAGACATGACCGAAATCCGCAATCTGGTGATCCGGCGCAAGCCCGGCTAGGCCTGCAGGCCGCCCGCCTTCGACAATGCGACATTGCTCGCCCGCAATTTTGACTTGAGCGCATCACCGATACGCTGATCCACGATGTTCCTTACCGCGGGGTTTTTCTTGAGATAGTTCCGCAATAGCGGCGCCGGGATGCACCACAGTCTGGAATCCTGCGATAGCGTGACGGTTCCCGTCGCTTTGTCTGACGACAATATCGTGCCTTCACCGATTAGCTGTCCCGCTTTGCAATAGCCGACAATCTTATCTCTGCTGCGCACCTCGGCCTTGCCGGTGGTCAGATAATATAGATTGTCTACAGCGGTCCCTTCACGGATCAATTCTATTCCCGCTTCACGCTGAATCCAGAACCCCTGGTCGATCAACCCTCGCGCTTCCAGTTCGCTCAACCCCGCAAATGCCGTTCGCACCATATCGGCCTCTTCCTCGCTCAGCGACACGGCGCGTTCCGCCAGGATGAGACGGACGAGCTGGAACAGGTTGACGACCAGCAACAACGTCTCCCAGAATACGGCGACAGGATCGTTCAGAATGAACAGCGAATAGGCAATGCCGGCAAGCGCCGAGCCGATCACCCCGACGCGCAACCAGAACATTTTGCGGCTCAGCATCGAGACAATCAGCAAGATATAGGAAAGATGTCCCAGCAGTCCGTTGGATGACAATGCTGATTCTATCGTGAATTCCATAACCCTTTTCCCCTTCGCGTCTCGATATCCCTCCGTTCGCATCTCAGAATCTGCGCTGGACATTATTCCCGTAGCGCGTTTCTGCCTGTAATCCAAATTACAGGCCATCGACATCCCGTAAAATCAAGGACATAGCTTCTTCATTCTGCGGCGAAAACCGTTGCCGATACGCCACATCCTTCTTCCGCTGCGTCACCAATTTGTCGTCAAGGCCCTAAAAAATAAAAGAAATCGGGCGATTTTCATTTGCATTGAGCGGGGGTTGGCGGATAGGTATCTCCGTCGCTATGATAATCGGCAAGGGTCGCGTTGTGCTGAATTAGGGGACTGGTTGAAAAACCGGATTGGGCAACGATGCAAATGGGGAAAAGAATATCGTGGATGCCTGGCTGGTCTGTACTGGCCGCTGGCCTGTTCTGTTCGGCTCTGGTCGCAACGGCATTGTTCATCTCGACCATGGCCAGCCCCACTCCTGTTGAAGCAGCCACCGACATTGCCGACGGCACCTATCTCGGCGTGGCTTCCTGCGGCGCAACCACCTGCCATGGACGGCAGGAAGCAGATGGCAAAATTGTCCGTCAGGACGAAATCATGCGCTGGCAGGAGGATTCCACACCGGGCGGAGCGCATAGCCGCGCGTTCCGGGTCCTCCGCGAACCCCGCAGCATCGCGATAGCCAAGCGTCTCGGCATCAAGGACGCAGCCTCCGCACCACAATGCCTCGGTTGTCACACCACGGCCGCAGCGCGCAAGGGACCAAGGTTCCAGATCAACGACGGCGTCGGCTGTGAATCCTGCCACGGAGCATCTTCGGGCTGGCTGTCCAGCCACTATGCCGTCGGCGCCAACCACGCCCGCAATGTTGCCAAGGGGCTGGTGCCACTGGACAATCCCAAAGTCCGTGCCAGTGTCTGCCTCGATTGCCATTTCGGCAGTGCCAAGAAAGGCCAGTTTGTCGATCACCGGATCATGGCAGCCGGTCATCCGCGCATTTCCTTTGAAATGGATCTGTTCTCGACCCTGCAGCAACATCATGACGAGGATGTCGACTATGTTCGCCGCAAGGGCCGGACCAACAGTGTCCAGTTCTGGGCGGTCGGTCAGGCGATGGCGCTCGAACGCTCGCTCAACCTGTTCACCAAACCATCTTTGGGCACCGAGGGCATTTTTCCCGAATTCTATTTCTACGACTGCCACAGCTGTCACCGCCGGATTTACGACGACGCGTCCGCTCGTCCGACATCTGTCGACAACCCCGGGCGTCCGATCCCCGAAGGCATGCCGCCCTATAATGACGAGAATATGATCATGCTCAGCGCCGC
>CAJQNR010000022.1 GCA_905479715.1 uncultured Sphingorhabdus sp. | reverse complement strand
CGCCGACGAACTGGCCGAACTGGAAGGCGAGTGGGAGAAATCGACAAAGGAAAGCCAGGATCTGAACGAGGCGATCCATCAGTTGCGCGGATCGATCGGCAGCCTCAACCGCGAAGGCCGCCAGCGCCTGCTCGCCGCCTTCGAGGAAGTCGACCAGCATTTCCAGCGGCTGTTCGCGACGCTGTTCGACGGCGGCAAGGCGCATCTCGAGTTGATCAACAGCGACGATCCGCTGCAGGCCGGGCTGGAAATCATGGCGCAGCCGCCGGGCAAGAAGCTGACCTCGCTCACCCTGCTGTCGGGTGGTGAGCAAGCTTTAACCGCTGTGGCACTAATTTTTGGACTGTTTCTAACCAATCCAGCACCAATCTGCGTCCTCGACGAGGTCGACGCCCCGCTCGACGACGCCAATATCGAGCGTTTCTGCGACCTGCTCGACAAGATGGTCGCGGAAACCAGCACCCGCTATCTGATCGTCACCCACAATGCCGTGACCATGAGCCGGATGCACCGGCTGTTCGGTGTGACGATGGTCGAGCGCGGCATCAGTCAGCTGGTGTCGGTCGATCTGAATGCGGCGGAAGAACTGCTGGCGGCGGAGTGAACAAGCTCAATCGGTAGCGCCCTTCGACAGGCTCAGGTCTAACGGGATATATTACGGGCAACAAGAATCCGTTAGGGGTGAGCCTGTCGAACCCCGCTTATCGTCTATCACTGCGGTTTCTGGCTAACAAAGACAGCAACTTCCAGTCCCCATCAATCAGCGCCTGCTTCTTGGCCCGCGTCCAACCCTTGATCCGCTTTTCAGATTCCAACGCTTCGTATCGAGTGGAAAAATTCTTTGACCAGACAAATTCGACGGGCCGACGTTTGTAGGTGTAACCCTTAAAGAACCCATTTTTATGCTGGCCGATGCGCTGTTCCAGATTGTCAGTATGGCCGGTATAAAAACTACCGTCGGAATATCTCAGAATATAGACGAAAAAGGCCATGATAGCGTTTCATCCTGACGGCGCCCTTCGACAGGCTAAGGGCTAATGGAATTTGTCATCAGGGTTATTCTACCGTTAGGGGTGAGCCTGTCGAACCCCGACCATCTGCTATAGGCGCGCCTCATTTGTAAACGCTAAGCGCCCTTCGACAAGCTCAGGGCTAACGGAATGACCGATTCTATCAATCTCCCAAAACCAACCTTGGCCCCGGTCCCTTCAACCCCGCCCTGTCCTCGGGATTATAGAGCGCGCATTTCTTCAGGCTCAGGCAGCCGCAACCGATACAACCGTCGAGCCGGTCACGGGTCCGTTCCAGTTCTGCGATGCGCGCGTCGATCACCCCGCGCATCGCCTTGCTGATGCGGGTCCAGTCGGCTTGGGTCGGCGTGCGGCCATGCGGCAACTCACCAAGCAGGCGCTCAATCTCGCCGATGCTCAGGCCGAGTTGCTGGGCGATCAGGACGAAGCTGAGCCGGCGGATGTCCGACCGCAGGAACCGCCGCTGGCCACCGCTGGAGCGGAACGGCTCGACCAGCCCCTTTTCCTCGTAAAAGCGGATCGCGGATACCGAAAGGCCGGTGCGGGCGGCGAGGTCACCGATGGTCAACGCTTTGGTTTGCGGCATTTTTGTCTCCGTTTTTTCCTCCCTGTTGCGAAGCAATGGGGAGGGGGACCATCCGCAGGATGGTGGAGGGGCTGGTTGGCCTTGGCGCCGGCCTGGATTGTCGGGGGATTGCCAAAAATTGTTTTCCAGCCGCACCAGCCCCTCCGTCATCCGCCTTCGCCAAGGCTTCGGCGGACGCCACCTCCCCATTGCTGCGCAACGGGGAGGAAAATAATCTCTTGATCTCAACTTAACTTGAGGTTGTACAAATCGCAAGCATGGAGAATTGGCGGGTGCATAGAGCCGCCGACAAAGCGGCAAACAAGCTTCCAATTCTTCCAATGAAGCAATGCCGAAATTAGGAGGAAGAGAGCATATGAAACTCAATCAGGTCACCGTGGGATGTCTCGATTATGACCAGTCGGTGGCATTTTACCGCCAGTTGGGCCTCACCCAGATCGTCGACTCGCCGCTCCGCTATGCCCGGTTCGAGACATCGACCGGCGAGACCTTTTCGATCCATGCGGTGGAGACAATCGGAGCGCCAACGACCATGATCTACTTTGAATGTGACGATCTCGACCAGAAAGTCGCGGATCTGCAAGCTGCCGGTCTCACCTTCGACACGCAGCCCGCCGACCAGAGCTGGGGCTGGCGCGAGGCGCGGCTTCGCGACCCGGCGGGCAACCCGCTCTGCCTGTTTTACGGCGGCGACAATCGCCGCTTCCCGCCCTGGCGGATCGACAATTCAACAACGGAGAAAGGATAGGAAAAATGACCAACGCAAAGCTGGAACATGCAAACATCACGGTCAGCGACCCGCAACGCAGCGCCGACCTGCTCCGCGATCTTTTTGGCTGGCATATCCGGTGGGAGGGGCCATCAATGTTGGATGGCCACACGATCCATGTAGGCAGTGATGATCAATATGTCGCGCTCTACACCAACCCGGATGTACGGGCAGCCGACCCCAGGTTCAACAAGGGCGAGCCGCTGAACCATATCGGCGTGACCGTCGATGATCTGGACGCGGTAGAGACCAAGGTCGTCGCTGCCGGACTGAAACCCTTTGGCCACGATGATTACGAACCAGGCCAGCGTTTCTATTTCTTCGACTGGAACAGGATTGAATTTGAGGTCGTGGAATATGGCCGCGAGCAAGGATAGACTCGCCGGAGCACCTGTGGCAGCAACCTGCTATCTCTGTATGTAACGGATCGGGACCATCATGCTCAAATATCAGAAATATTACGCGATTCTACTGGTCGTGAGTTCTCCATCCGCATCGCTTGCGACTGATGAAGGGATCGACTTGCGCGATCACCCTTTTTGGCAATTTGATCTGGAAGAGAACCGAACCGCAGATGTAACCCTCGCCGATGTCGATCGCGACGGGGACCTTGATATATTGACGGCCAATGGTCGACATTGGGCGGAACAGGATTTCGTCTATCTGAATAGCGGAGACGGGCGGATGCTGGAGGCCAATTACCTCGGCAACGCCAAATCCGCCAGTTACACCATTCAGGCCGGTGATGTTGACGGAAACGGGACAATAGATGCCGTTGTCGTGCGCGATAAGCTGGATGCGGTTGTTTACCTGAACGACGGCACCGGCAGATATGTATTTTCCGCAGAAATCAAAGATAGCAAGGGGCACGCCCGATCGGCCGCGATGTTTGATGCTGATAGCGATGATATTCTGGATCTCGTAATCGCTACCCGGCGCGGACAGGACATGATCTATAAGGGTGGCGGCAATGGCGGGTTCCACGTCGGAGCACCATTGCCAGATACGGGCTTTGGTTCGACGGGGCTGGCAACAGGGGATCTCGATGATGATGGCGACATCGACATGGTGATCGCAAGACGTGATGATGCCGAAAGCGTTATCATGTTCAATCAGGCCGGAAGCTTCCTGCCCTTCCCCCTAGCTGAAAGCAAAGGCGACCACAGGCAAGTCGTTATTGCCGAACTCACCGGAGACAAATATCCGGATATTGTATTGGCCGATACAGATGGCAGTTTTTTGATCTATCAAGGCTCGCCGAAAGGGGCATTCCAGAAACCGCGGACATTCGGGACGGTCGGCGATAATGTCCAAGCGCTAACATCGATCGACTTTGATGGGGATGGGGATCTCGACCTGTTCGCTGGCTGCGATGGAAGAAACATCATTTTTCAGAATAATGGCAAGGGAATTTTCGACCGCCAAGAAATTGGCGAAGAAGCCGATAGCTATGGTGTTGCGGCTGGCGACCTGAATGGCGATGGGCTGTCAGACATTGTTGTTGCCAATTCCGGAAGCGCCAACCAAGTGCTTCTCAACCGATCTGTAAAGAAACAGGAAAACTAGGTTGTGGCCGCGTCATTGTCTCAACCCGTGAGACAATGACGCACCTGATAATTTAAAGACTAGGATTGACCAGCACCTTCTCGCCGGTCGCCTTCTTGTCATAGCCCTTGGCGATTTCCGGATCAATCATGTCCATCAGGCTGATCTCGCTCGAATAGTCGCTGTGGAAAATGCCGTTGCGTTCGGCGACGGTGTACATGCGCATTTCCATCATCCGCTCCATGCCGACTTTTTCGAGATGCGGGGTGAGCAGCCAGCCGCCGACGCCCCAGTAGAGGCCGAGACCTCCGCCGAGGATGGTATCACCAGTGTCGAGACGGCCATAAATATAGACCTGCTTGTTGACGGTCGAACCATAGACGCTGAATTCCGCGCCGCGCACGGCCGCTGCCTTTTCCATCGCGGTGAGGATATAACTGGCCATCTTGCCACCACCGATGGCATCGAAGCCGAGCGTCGCGCCGGTTTCAGCCAGCGCCGCGATCAGCTGCTCCATGAAATCATCCTTGCTGCTGTCGATCACATGGGTGAGACCAATGTCGGTGAGGATTTTCTTCTGGGCATCGCTGCGCACAATCGCGACCAGCGGGATATTGTCCTTCAGGCACAGCTTGGCGAGCATCTGGCCGAGATTGGAAGCCGCAGCGGTGTGGACCAGACCGGTATGGCCTTCGGCGTGCATGGTGTTGACAAAGCCTTGCGCGGTCATCGGATTGACGAACAGGGACGCACCTTCCTTCGCTGGAGCGCCTTCGGGCAGCGGCACGCACATCGCCGCTGGCATGACCCGGTGGGTGCGATACATTTCGCCGCCCACGATGGTGACGGTCTTGCCCATCAAGGCTTGCGCCGCATCGGATGATCCGGCAGCGACCACGGTGCCGGCGCCTTCATTGCCGGCAGCCAGTTTCTTTCCTGCCCGTCCCTTGAAATAGGGCTGCATCGCGGGGTCGACATCGGCAACCAGCGCCGGATGACCGTCAACCGTTTCGCTGCGGACCGTGTCCATATTGGCGGCAGCGGTCAGCAGACCGAGATCGGACGGATTGATCGGTACCGCTTCCATCTGCACGACAACCTCGTGCTCCCTGGGTTCCGGTACATCATAAGGCTCGATCGACAATATCGATTTTCCGTCCTCGGTGACGGTGGTGAACAGTTGTTTTGCGTTTGGAAATTGGCTCATCGGATATTCCTCTCTCTCTTGTTTTTCTAGAAGCTTTTGGCGGCGCTCAGTGCGCCCAGTCTTGCGGTAATCTCGAAAAATTCGGCCACCGTTTCGTCGATAATCTGTTTGGCAGTTTTCACTTCGTCAATCAAACCGGATGATTGCCCGGCCAGTCCAACGGAGGCTTCCATGTCGCCGCCGAAATAGACATCCAATATGCCCTTGAACGTATCCGCCGGCATCAGGCCGTCCTCATAGATTTTCGCTGTCCGCTCGGTCTTCAAGGCGCGAATACAAGGCGATGCTTTCTTGTTGAGAATATAGGTGCCGGTCTCCTTGGCATCCAAAATGGCCTGCTTGTAATTATGGTGTACGGGACTTTCGGCGCTCGACACGAAGCGCGTCCCCATCTGGATGGCTTCGGCACCCAAGGCGAAAGCCGCCGCCATGCCCTTGCCGTCCGCAATTCCGCCCGCCGCGATCATCGGGATATCGGTCTGTCGCCGGATTCCCTGCAACAGCACCAAAGTCGACACTTCCTCGGGATTCTTGAAGCTCCCCCCTTCCGCGCCTTCGACGACCAGACCATCAATGCCCGCTTCCACACATTTCATCGCGGCGTCGACGGTAGGAACCGCATGGTAGACGGTGATACCGGCTTCTTTGAGCGGGCCGATGAATTTCGCCGGACTGCCCGCCGAGGTGGTCACGAATTTCACGCCCGACCCGCAGATATGATCGAGTATCGCAGGGTCCTTGAGGAACATGATCGGCAGGTTCACCCCGAAGGGCGCATCGGTCAGATCCTTCATCTTGGCGATTTCCGCCATGCAATTTTCGGTTTCGCCGGATGAGGTTTCGATAATCCCCAGCCCCCCGGCATTGCAGACGGCGGAGGCCAGTTGCGAGCGCGCGATCCAGCCCATCGGGGCCTGTACAATCGGATATTTCGCGCCGGTATGTTCGAGAAAACGGTTCATAGATGATCTTTCTTGTCTTTGGCTTCTGGCGCTCAGCCCATCGGGTACATGATTTCCCGGCTGATCTTGTAGATCCGCTTCATGATCTCGGGGCTGAGTTCGAGATCGGCGGCGGCGAATATGTCTGGCAATTGATCGGTGTGGGTGGCGCCGACAATGGTCGAGGCGACAAAGTCATGCTGCTTTGACCAGGCGGTCGCGAGGGTCACCGGGGCGACGCCCAGTTCTTCGGCAATGGCCATGAAACGTTTGGTCGATTCCTCGGACTTGGGGTTGACGAAACGCTCCGCCATTTTCGACTGCCGTCCGCCCATTTTGAGATAGGCCGAGAAACGCGCGCCTTCCGGCGTCGCGCCATCATTATATTTGCCCGACAGGGCTCCACCGGCCAGCGGCGAATATGGGATCAGGCTGACCCCTTCCTGTCGACAGACCTGCGCCAGTTCATCCTCGAACCGGCGATTGTTCAT
>CAJQNR010000021.1 GCA_905479715.1 uncultured Sphingorhabdus sp. | reverse complement strand
TATAGTCCCTGGTACGGGCCAGGCTATCGCTACTGGCGACCCCATTGGAATTATTACCGTGGAGGTGTCTGGAACAGCTGGCATCCTTATGGTGGCGACCCGTTCTGGGCCTATAATCTCGACGTCCGGACAGTTGAACGGTTCGAAGCGGAAGCCGAAATCATAATGCACAAGGGCAGCAAACCGGCGAATGAAACGCGTGCCTTTGATGCTCGTCAGGTGATCAGCGATCTGGGACCAACGATAAAATGGCCAGAAAGCTGATGGTTGGTACCTGTCCTAGTGTCGCTGCGAACGCTGATCGAACAATGTCTTTATCACAAAGGACGTTGAAGCGATGATCCGCGAAGTTTCCAGCAGCGACAAATATATCCGTTGGTTAAGCGAACTCCATCTTGACAATATTGCACAAGTTGGCGGGAAGAATGCATCGCTGGGCGAGCTTTCCAACGCGCTTTCCGGCAAGATATTGGTGCCCGAAACTTTTGCGGTGACGGCCGAAGCCTATCGCGACATGATTGATGTCAATGAAATCTGGCCGCGCATGGACCAGATTCTGAAAAAGACAGACTGGACCGATCTGACCGTTGCCGCCTCCATGGCCGCGCGGATCAGGGATATGATCGTCAAGGCAAGATTCCCGAAGAATCTCGAGGACGAAATCCGGTCCGCTTATCGGATATTGTGTGATGATCATGGCCGCAACACGCCTGTAGCCGTTCGCAGCAGCGCCACCGCCGAAGATCTGCCGGAAGCATCGTTCGCCGGTCAGCACGAGACATATTTGAACGTTCGCGGCGCCGATGATTTGGTTCAGGCTGTTCGGAAATGCTTCGCCTCGCTATATACGCAACGGGCTATCTCTTACCGGGATAATCAGGGTTTTGATCACCGTGATGTTGCATTGTCCGTCGGTGTCCAGCGGATGATCCGGGCGGACAAGGCATCCTCGGGTGTGATCTTCACGCTTGATACCGAAAGCGGAAATGCTGACGTTGTGTTGACCACAGCCGTCTGGGGCCTGGGCGAGGCGATCGTTCAGGGCGCTGTCGATCCGGACGAATATATCGTTCACAAACCGACACTGGAACAGGGCTTCAAACAGGTTATCCGCCACCGGATTGGAGCCAAGGAAAAAAAGCTGGTCTATGCGCGTGCCAATGCGAAAGATCCGATCATCTGGCGTCCGGTGCCTCGTGCCGACCGGTCGAAGCCTTGCCTTTCTGACGCGGAAATCGTGCAGCTTTCCCAACAGGCGGTCGCCATTGAAAAGCATTACAGCCATTTGCATGGCCGTCTGACGCCAATGGATATCGAATGGGCGAAAGATGGCCCGGATGGAAAACTCTATATTCTGCAGGCCCGCCCCGAAACAATTCATGCGGCATCCGATTCCAAACTGCTTACCCAATATCGCCTGGCGGGTGATGCAGAGGTAAAGGTCCTCAGTGAAGGGCAGGCCATTGGTGACAGGATCGGTTCCGGACCGGTCAGGCTGGTCGGTGATAGCGATCAGCTGGAATTGGTCAAAGCCGGCGACGTCATTGTGGCAGAAGCGACGACGCCGGATTGGGAGCCGGCGATGAAGCGCTCTGCTGCGATCATTACCGAACATGGCGGACGCACGTGCCATGCCGCCATTGTGGCAAGAGAGCTCGGTATCCCGGTAATCGTCGGTGTATCTGGGGCCCGGGATCTGCTGGTGAACGGGCAGGGCGTCACCGTCGATTGTTCGCAGGGAATGACCGGCCGCGTTCTTGATGGGGAAGTTCCCTTTTCTGTCGACACCATCGACGTCAGTGAAATGGCATCGCCCGATGTTGATCTGATGGTCAATATTGCGATGCCTGATGCAGCGTTCAAGACGGCAGAGTTGCCGGTTGCCGGTGTTGGTCTTGCGCGCACCGAGTTTATCATTGCCAACGAGATTGAGGCCCATCCGATGGCGCTGCTATTTCCGGAGCGCGTCAGCAATCATCAGACCCGAAGGAAGATTGAAAAACTGACGACCGGCTATCAGAACGGTGCCGATTATTTTGTCTCGCGCTTCGCCGAGGGAGTCGCGATGATCGCCGCAGCATTTTATCCGCGACCGGTGATTGTCCGGACGTCGGATTTCAAGACCAATGAATATGCGTCTTTGCTCGGCGGGCGCGATTTTGAAGAATCGGAGAATAATCCGATGATCGGATTTCGCGGTGCTTCGCGCTATGTGCATCCTGCCTACAGACCGGCCTTTGATCTTGAATGTCAGGCACTCCGGCGCGTCCGCGATGATATGGGTTTGACCAATGTCATTATCATGATACCATTTTGCAGACGACTAGAGGAAGCACGCCGGGTCATTGACGTGATGGCCGAGAACGAACTGGAGCGGGGGAAAAATGGCCTCCAGCTCTATGTCATGTGCGAGATACCCAGCAACGTCATTCTGATTGATGAATTTGCAAAGCTGTTTGACGGCTTCTCTATCGGGTCGAACGATCTTACCCAGTTGGTGCTTGGTATTGACCGAGATTCCGAGATTCTTGCGTCCGATTTCGACGAGGAGGATCCGGCGGTTACGGCGATGATAGAACAGACCATTGCCGGTGCGCATCGCAGCGGGGTGAAATGCGGAATCTGCGGTCAGGCACCATCAGATCGGCCCGGGTTTGCCGACTGGCTGGTGGAGAAAGATATCGATAGCATCAGTCTGAGTCCGGATAGTGTTCTGGGCGTTTTGCAACGACTTTGCAGTGGCCGGGCTGATTGAAGGAACCAATGATAATGGGAGGCGTATAACGAAAGGGCGATACTGGTCGGATGGAGCGAATGCCTGGCTTTGCCGCTTTTGAAAATGACTGTGAAAGTCATTGCTTTCCGAGCGTAGCACCAGGGAAGCAATGGCATTCTGATCGTGTCGATGCACCGTCCAGCATCGCGTGTTGTGGGTTTTCTGTCTGGGACGGTGTGAGCGCAGTCGATCGTCGCATCAGAACACCCGATATAACTTTTTTGGCGAGGGGGGGGCCATCTTTTTCAAGAAGGATCCGTATGATGAATACCAAACCACCAGTGACCGAACCGGCGCTCATTCAAGCTCGCTCAAAGTTCCGGAATATGCGAGTGGAATTTCCTCGTTCTTCCAAAGATGAATTTAGCGATAAGTCCGGGATAAAACGAGCCGTTGTCTGCATTGACAATTCGATGCAGGGACAAATCCTGTTGCGCCATACCAAGGCTGTTGCCGAGGGTCTTGGTCTTCCCCTCAACATCCTTCACGTGATGGAAAGCGCAAATGCCGAGCACGGGCCGAGTGACCCGATCCACTGGCAGATCAAATATCAGGAAGCAAAGGATCATCTTCTCCGGATTGTGAATGAAGAGAATGAGGATTTAACCATTCACGACCATTTCATTCTGAACGGTATTGCCGGAGACGAGATTTCCCGCTGGGCCAATGATCATGATGGTAGCCTGATGGCTATGACAAGCCGGTGCGGCTTGTCTTCGGGGACCATGCGGCATGGTTATCTCGGTGAGACAGCGCAAAAGCTTCTGGAGACTAGCACCTCGTCCCTGCTGCTTGTTCCCCCCGATGTTCCGGCATCGGCTTCCGTGCACTACAAACGGCTGATGGTTCCTCTGGATGGTTCCCAACGCGCGGAAAGCGTTCTGCCTATTGCGATGCGGATAGCGCGCAAACATGATGCAGAACTGGTGCTTGCCCATGTTGTTTCCGAACCGGAAATTGTCGAAACGGGGCCGCATGACAAAGAGGCATACGATCTGATGACGCATATGTTGCGTTATAACGAACAGAATGCCCACGCCTATCTTGACCGTCTGCAGTCGCGTCTTAACAATGGAACCGTGGCGATCAGAACTATCGTGGAAAATGATGGAGATCCGCGCGAACGTCTCATCACTCTTGCATCTGCTCAGGATGTTGATCTGATCCTCATATCCGCGCACGGGCGGACCGGAATGCCCAATGCCTGCTGCGGAAACATCGCCAGGCATCTGGTGTCGAATAGCCACATTCCGTTGTTGATGGTTCGACAGCAAGCCGCTTCCAGGCCGGATCATCCGGAAATGTCGACAGATGCTCTTGGGCGAAGAATATTCTCGGATTGGGCGCATTGAACAGTGACTGGTTTATTTGAGAAAGATAAAGCTTTTCAAAATTCTGGTCAGGACAAAATTGATAGAGACGAAGAGGGTCCTGACCGGATGGATTCTGGTGGTGCGGAAGCAGAAAGCGCAAGTCCGGTGGAATGGGTCGCTGCGCATGTGCATGAACCCCAAAAATTATTGTCTGCTGCGCCACGTCCCGTCCCGGCATGGAAATCCATAGAGAAAGCGGTAGACTGGCTCAATGAGGCACGTGAGACCTGTGCTATAGCTCCTAGCGAAGCCAGCAAGGCGGCCGAATGGCTTCTGGATAATGATTATCAGGTTTACCGGGCTATCCGTCAGATAAAAGAGGATTTGCCGTCACGATATTACGAACAGCTACCGACACTTGACGATAACGGGGAACCGGGCTTTCCACGTGTCTACGGGCTGGCGCATTTGTTGCTGCGAGCGACACATCTTCAGGTAACATTGCCTGCGGCTGTACAATTTATCCGTGCCTATCAGCGTACGCATCCATTGAGCATTGGCGAGCTTTGGGCTTTCCCGTCAATGTTACGGATCGCCTGTCTTGAAATATTGGTTGGCTCGCTGACCAGCGTTCTGCAAGATCAGCTCGAAAAGCCGTTCGAACCAACCGAGGCGGCGGCAGCGCTTTATTCGCTGGATGACACAGAGCGGGTCGCAAGGTCGATCGCCAATTTGTCTCTCATTGCCTCAATTTCGTGGGAAGATTTTTTTGACAGGACGAGTCTGGTCGAGCAGATATTGTCCCGTGATCCATCCGGATATTATGCCCGGATGGATTTTGAATCCCGCAACCGGTATCGGAGCGTGGTTGAAAAGCTGGCGACATATTGTGACGATGATGAGCCTGCCATTGCCACCAAGCTGCTTGAACGTGCCGAGTCAGAGGCTGCGGGGGAGGCCGGACATCATGTCGGTTACTGGCTGATTGGCGCAGGGCGCAGAGAATTCGAGGAGAGTATAGGAGCAAAGCCGCCGGCTTCAATGCGGTGGAAACGCGCTGCCGTTGATCACGCGGGATTATTATATGGATCCTGCTTGCTATTGGTCTGGCTTGGGGCGTTCATCATTCCGGCTATCTATCTATATTATATTGAAGCGTCTCCGCTTGAATTTGTCGGCTCCTTGCTGGTCATGCTGCTTCCCGCCTCTGTGCTTTCGACTTCTTTGGTGCAGCGGCTGGCGACCTTGATTGTTTCGCCCGAACCACTTCCAAAGCTTGATTTTACGGAAGGGATTCCTGCGGACAGTTCCACCATTGTGGTGATCCCTGCTTTGATTGCCAAATTGTCGGAAGTGCCGAATCTGGTGGAGCAGATTGAAGGGCATTGGCTCTCCAATAGTGACGAAAACCTCCAGGTTGCTCTGCTCGCCGATCTTGCCGACGCATCGGCGGAATATAGCGAAACCGATGACGCCATTATCCAGCGGTTGATCAGTGAATTCCGTCGCCTGAATGCGAATAATGGCAGTGAAAGGCACCGTCCGTTTCATCTTCTGATGCGCCCCAGAAAATATAATGAAGGCGAAGGTTGCTGGATGGCTTGGGAGAGAAAGCGCGGAAAGCTGGAGCAATTCAATCGTTTGTTGCTCGAAGGGGATGACAGCGGTTTCTCGGTCTATGAAGGGCCGCGTGCGCAACTGGACGGTGTCCGATTTGTCGTTACCGTCGATGTCGATACCATATTGCCGCCCGGATCGGTGGCAAAGCTTGCCGCTACTCTTTCCCACCCCGAAAATTCTGCTCGCTTTGATCCGCAGACGGGTCAACTCGTCTCGGGCTATTCGATATTGCAGCCACGGGTCGAAATGGCTCCGCAAAGTGTCAGCAGAACCCTTTTTACCCGGTTTTTTGCCGGGGACACCGCGATAGACATCTACAGTCATGCCGTTTCGAATGTTTATCAGGATTTGTTCGGATCGGGGATTTTCGTCGGCAAAGGTATCTATGATGTTGCGGCCTTTCACCGTAGTGTTGACGGACGTATTCCCGAGAATACGATATTGAGCCACGATCTTCTCGAAGGGGCGATGGGGAGGGCGGGGCTCGCTTCCGATATCGTATTATATGAAGGCTTCCCTGGTACGTATCTTGAATATGCAAAGCGCTGGCACCGCTGGGTACGTGGCGACTGGCAATTGCTGCCCTGGCTGGGCCGATATGTGCCGGCAAGCAATGGCGAGAAGATACGCAACATGCTTTCCGGTCTCGATCGCTGGAAAATAATCGACAATTTGCGACGCAGCCTGATCGCACCATCGCTGCTGTTGATGGTCGCCGTCGGCTGGCTGCTTCTCCCCGGCAACCCCTGGTTCTGGACCTTTCTGGCCGTGTTTGCCCATGGCGGCCAGATCTTCACCGACCTGGTTACCGGACTTTCTCAGGGCCGCAGACGCGGCGCGGTTCGCGGCCTGTTTGCCCAGCTGGCCGATCAAAGCGGACGCTGGTTTCTTGCCATCGCCTATCTCCCGTTCGAGAGTTTCGTCGCCGTTCATGCCATCCTGGTGGCGCTATGGCGGCAGTCTGTTTCACACCGCCATATGCTGCAATGGACGTCGGCCGCGCATGAATCCGCCCGTCAGGCATCGCGAAATTCACGCTCGGCCATCTGGCTCCAGATGGTGTCAGCTCCCGCAACAGCGGTAATTTTGGGCGCGGCTATTCTGTCCCTGAATCCGGCTTCGTTGCCAGCAGCAGCGCCAGCTTTGTTGCTCTGGTTTCTGGTGCCCGAGATTACGGTTCTGTTGAATCGTCCACGGCACAAACCGGTTCGGCCTCTTGACCATGATGACAAGATATTCTTGCGGGAAATCGCAAGGCGGACATGGCTATATTTTGAAACATTTGCCGGGCCGAAGGATAATTGGCTGCCGCCAGACAATTACCAGGGCGAACCCCATCCGGAAATCGCGCATCGAACGTCCCCGACAAATATCGGGATGCTGCTGCTTTCCAGTGCCAGTGCCTGGGATCTCGGATATCTCGGGGCAAAAGAGCTGATTGCGCGGACCGGCAATTGCTATGATACGCTTGATCGACTGGAAACACTTCGCGGCCATTTTCTCAACTGGTATGACACGGTCAGTCTGCAACCCCTCGAGCCACGCTATGTCTCGGTTGTGGACAGCGGAAATCTGGCAGGCTGCATGATCGCCATGATTTCACTGCTGGACGAAATCGAGGATATGCCCGCGATCGAACCGCAAAGATGGAAGGGTCTGGATGATATCCTCCGTCTGCTTCTTTCAGCGACCAGTGCCTTTGAAAATAATTCCGACGAACTAACGGCGCGGGTTGGACGATTGCGCGACGAAATTTTCGCATTGGCGAGCCAGCCCCGTCGCTGGCATTCGCAGCTTGCTGAAATTTGCCGGGATGACATCCCGGCTATTGAAAAGCTGATTGCAGATGCAATGGCCACGCCAGACTCCGTATCAATCAGCACATTGCGCGAGGTTGATACCTGGCTCGACCGGTTACGCCACCATGTCGAAATGATGTCCACTGACGTGGAGAAACTGGCGCCATGGCTGGCGTTGGCCGATCCACCCGTCGGCCTGGATGCGGATTTCGAAAGGATCGTCCAGATATTAAGCGATGGATTGTCTGCCGAAAACCAGAAGCAGGTGCGCATGATAATCGAACAAATGGCACCGTGCGAAACAGATGAAAAAGATTGGCTGCAGGCACTCGAACAATCGCTCGTATCAGGGCAGGAGCAACATCACAGCCTGGTTCTGGACCTGCGGAAGCTGTCAAAGCGGACGGCGGGATTTGTCGATAATATGGATTTTCGTCCCTTTTACGATCGTGACCGCCGCCTGTTTCACATCGGTTATAACGCCAGTGCCGACCGGCTGGACCGTAACTATTATGATCTGCTGGCCAGCGAAGCGCGGCTTGCCAGCTATTTTGCCATCGCCAAACAGCAGGTGCCGGTTGAACACTGGTTCCATCTCGGGCGTCCGGTAATGCGAAACAAGAATGGACTGTCGCTGATCTCGTGGAACGGATCCATGTTCGAATATCTGATGCCTCGCCTGTTGATGCGCAGTGGGCCGGAGACATTGCTCTACGAAAGTGAGAAAGTCGCGATCCTGACACAACAGGCTTATGGCGCGAAAACGGGAACGCCCTGGGGTGTGTCGGAGTCTGCCTATGCCGCACGCGATCCTGAACATCGCTATCAATATCAGGCGTTCGGAGTTCCCGGCCTCGGTCTCCGCCGTGGTCTTGCCAGAGACAAGGTCATTGCACCTTATGCTTCGGCTCTCGCGCTCCAGATATTCCCGGCGGCCTCCGCCCGCAATATTCGTGAAATGGTCGATCTCGGGTTTTCGGGACATTATGGTCTGTTTGAATCGGTCGACTATACCGATGATCGTCTTGCCAAAGGCGAGACAGTGAACCCCGTTCACGCCTATATGGCGCACCATCAGGGGATGATATTATGCGCAATCGATAACAGTCTTTGTGATGATATTCATCCCCGGCGTTTTGAGCGCGATCTGCGGATGCATGCCGTAACGTTGCTTCTCCATGAGCGGGTTCCCGAAGAAGTCCCTTCCGAAGTTGAACGGATGGAGAGCGTCGATCTGGCAAGCGCTACGGTTGGTTCGGGACTGGCTCCGCAAACATGGGTTCCTCCGCTGGAAACCAGCTCTCCGCAAACGCATTTGCTGGGCAATGGTGCCATGTCGAGCTGGATTTCGACCAGCGGCGGTGGGGGATTGCGCTGGCGCCATAATGCACTGACACGTTTCCTGCCTGACGCCACTCTTGATCGCCAGGGTCTGTGGATATACCTGCACGATGACGAGACCGGAGACATCTGGTCAGCGACGCGGCAGCCGACCGACAAGAAGCCTGATCGTTATGAAGTCAAGTTTCATTCCCATATCGCCGAATTTCATCGTCGAGACCATGACATAAGCGTTGGTATGGAGGTTTGTGTCGCGGACGGGGATGATATTGAAATCCGCAAATTATGTATAACCAATCTCGCTGATCGTCCCCGCTCCTTGAGGATGACCAGCTATGGCGAGCCGGTCCTGGCGCCGTTTCTGGACGATGAAAGACATCCTGCGTTCAGTAAATTATTTGTCAGCAGCGAATTTATTCCGGAAGTTGGCGGGCTATTGTTTACACGCCGTCCGCGCCGTCCCCAGGATATTCCGCCGGTTCTCCTTCATTTTGTGGTTTGTGGCGACGGCCCTTCGATGCTGGCTGGCTTCGAAACCGACCGCCGCAAGTTTGTCGGACGGAACCAAACGCTCAGGCAACCAAAGGGCTGTTATTCCGATCTGCCCGGAAGCACTGGCTGGACCCTGGACCCGGTCATGGCGCTGCAATTGCAATGCGAATTGTCCGCTCATGAAAGCCGGGAGGTCGCTTTTGTCACCATCGCGGCCGCTTCGCGAGAGGCGGCTGTGGAAATCGCTGAGCGATATGCCACCTTGCCGTCGCTCGACTGGGCCATCAACGATGCCGCTTCTGCCATCGGACATGAGAAGCATCGTCTCGGAATCGCGCCTAACGAGGTCGCCGAAATTCAGGCATTGGGAGCCTTGCTGGTTTATCCGCACAGCAATATGCGCGGTGATCCGTCCACGTTGCGTGAGAACAGGCTCGGCCAGCCCAGTCTCTGGGGCATAGCGATTTCGGGCGACTATCCCATATTGTTGCACAAGGTCGGCCATGTGCCCGACCCACTATTGTCGAAGCTCATTCGCGCGCACCAATTTTGGCGGCGGCAGGGGCTGGAAGTTGATCTTGTGATCATACAGTCCGTGGCATCGGGCTATATTGAACCGGTACGCGATGATCTGATGGAATTGCTGCAAGAGGTCGGGGCGCAATGGCTGTTGGGGAGGAACGGTGGCATCCATCTGCTTTTTCTTGATCAGATCGGACCCGATCAGGCGCGGCTGCTTGAAGCAGTCGCACGCGTAGTCATTGACGACAGTCACGGGCCATTGAAGGAACAGCTGGTGAGGGCATTCCAGATGCCGCTGCTGCTACCGCATTTTGAGGGAATTAGCCCCGCGCATCAGGATGATGATATCCCCCAACTCGTCCGTCCGGACAATCTGCTTTTCGATAACGGGTTTGGCGGCTTTACTCCGGATGGCTGCGAATATCTTATTCATCTTGAATCGGGCGACACCACGCCGGCGCCTTGGGTGAATATTCTTGCCAATGATGTTTTCGGAACATTGGTGACCGAAGCCGGGGGCGGGTTTAGCTGGGCAATCAATAGCGGCGAGAACCGGCTGACCCCCTGGACCAATGATCCGGTAACCGATGAGCCTGTTGAAATATTATATCTTCGTGATGAGGAGACGGCGGAAATCTGGAACCCGACACCCGGGCCGAACGGGCGGGAAGCGGCATGCCAGATCCGTCACGGTGCAGGATATACCGAATGGCATAAAAAATCGCACGGACTGGAGCAGAAAATGCGCGTGTTCGTTGCCCCTGATGACCCCGTCAAGATCATCCGCTTGCACCTTGCCAATCTTACCGACCGGCATCGCCGGATCACTGCAACTTATTATGCGGACTGGTTGCTTGGTGCCCTGCGCAGCGTCTCGGGCGAAAGTGTGTATAGTTGCTACGATCCGGAACATCAGGCGATCATAGCGCGCAACAGCTGGAATCCGGATTTTGCGGAACGAAGCGCATTTCTGACGGCTGACCATCCGGCGCACGGTCTGTCAATCGACCGGAAGGAATTTCTGGGTCGCGAAGGGACATATGAAAGTCCCGAAGGCTTGCGGCGCTGGGGAATGGAAGGAACTACAAGGGCGGGCAGGGACCCATGTGGTGCCTATCAGGTCCATCTCGACCTTGAACCGGGCGCAAGTCAGGAAGTAACCTTCATTCTGGGGCAGGGCGAGAATAAGGCCGAAGCCGATGGACTGATCGCACGCTGGAAGGAACCGGGCAAAGCCGACGCCGCTTTCGAAGAGCTTACAAAATATTGGGATGATTTGCTTGGTGCTGTCGAGGTAAAAACGCCCGATCCTGCTTTTGATATCATGGTCAATCGCTGGCTTCTCTATCAATTGATGAGTTCCCGGCTGCTGGCCCGTGCCGGTTTCTATCAGGCGAGCGGTGCGATCGGATATCGTGACCAGCTTCAGGATGTGATGGCATTTCTGCACAATGATCCTGCGCGCGCCCGTGCTCACATACTCGCCTGTGCCGCGCACCAGTTCGAGCAGGGCGACGTACTCCACTGGTGGCATCCACCCTCTGACAAAGGGGTGAAAACGCGTTTCTCCGATGATTTGCTGTGGCTCCCTTATGTCGTGTGCGAATATGTCGCGGTGACGGGCGATGAAAGCATTCTGGACGAGGAAATCCCCTATTTGCATGCGCCGCCATTGGCCGCCGATGAGGATGACCGCTATGCGGCTTTTGAACAGACAGGCACGCGCTATAGTTTGCACGCACATTGTCATCAGGCGCTGCAGAAGGGCTTTACCCATGGTCGGCACGGTCTCCCGCTGATGGGCGCAGGCGACTGGAATGATGGCATGGACCGTGTCGGGAACGAAGGGCGCGGAGAAAGTGTCTGGCTTGCATGGTTCGTGATCGTCACCGCAAATGCCTTTGCTGATCTCAACCGCCGGATCGGACAGAAGCGGACCGCCGATAACTGGTCGGGGAGGGCTGACGATCTTCTCGAAGCGGTCGAAGAATCCGGATGGGATGGCGACTGGTACCGGCGTGCCTATGACGATGACGGACAGCCGTGGGGATCGTCCGAAAATATTGAATGCCGGATAGATTCCATTTCCCAGTCATGGGCGTTGTTTGCGGGTGCGGACGATGAACGCACAAAAACAGGATTGGCTGCTGCGTGGCGCGAACTGGTCGATCACGACAACCGGATTGCCCGGCTGCTTACGCCGCCTTTCGACAAAACGCCGCGTGATCCGGGCTATATCAAAGCCTATCCACCCGGGATTCGGGAAAATGGTGGTCAATATTCACATGCCGCCGCATGGCTTGGCATCGCCCTCGCACGGTTGGGAGAAACCGACAAGGCATTGGATAGCTTCAATATGCTGAGTCCGGTCAGGCGTTCGGAAAATCGCGAACAGGCGGAAAAATATCTCGTCGAACCCTATGCCAGCGCGGCGGATATTTCGGGTGGCGAGGTGCATGGCGGTCGCGGCGGATGGACATGGTATACCGGAGCGGCGGCCTGGACATGGCGACTGGCGGTGGAGGAGATACTCGGTTTGAAACAGAAGAATGGAAAATTGCACGTCAATCCCGCCTTGCCGACCGGATGGCCGGGATATTCGGCAACAATCCGCGGTGCAAAAGGGTCTATCGTACTGGAAGTCAAAGCACAAAAGGAGGACGGCGCACGGCCGGATATCCGCGTTGATGGTAAAGCACATTCAGGGATGATCTTCGATTTCCCGACAGATGGTTCCGAACGCAAGGTTGAGATCAAGCTGTCATGAACGAAATTCTTTCCATCTCGCTCAATCCGGCGGTTGATATTTCCAGCACCGCCAAAGCGGTTAAACCAACCATCAAGATTCGCACCAGCAATCAGGTTCACGACCCCGGTGGTTGCGGTGTCAACGTTGCCCGCGTGATTGCAACGCTTGGCGGTCGGCCAAAGCTTTTATACATGGCAGGAGGTGCGACAGGAGCATTGTTGCGACAAATTCTCGACTTCCCGTCGATTGAACAGCATTGCGTTTCGGCATCCGCTCCAACGAGAATATCCTACACGGTAAGGGATCTGGAACGGGAGCTGGAATATCGGTTCATCCCCGAAGGCCCCGCTATCAACCCGGAGGAATTCCAGCAGGTGCTGGACATTGTCGAGCAACTGGATTTCAAATATGTCGTTGCGACCGGCAGCTTGCCGAAAAATGCACCGCCGGATGCCTATGCGCAGATTGCGAATATTGCGGCCCGTAAAGATGCCCGGGTGATACTGGACAGTTCCGGTCGGGCGCTCAGCGAAACTCTGGAGCAAGCAAATATATTTCTGGTCAAGCCCAGTCTGGAGGAAATGGAGCAGCTGACTGGAAAGTCACTGGACCCGGAACAGGCCGGGGAAGAGGCGTTGAAAATTATACAGCATGGCAACGTGGAAAATATTGCTGTTTCGATGGGCGGGCAGGGCGCTCTTCTGGCGACGGCATCCGGGGTGCACTTTGCGTCAGCGCCGACTGTGAAGCTCGGCTCTGCTGTCGGTGCTGGCGACAGCTTTGTTGCGGCCATGACCTTCGCACTGGCAAATGATATTGCCGTCGAGGAAGCTTTTCATCTTGGCATCGCAGCAGGGTCCGCTGCGGTCATGACAACCGGTACCCAATTATGCCGACGCGAAGATGTTATTCGCTTGTATAGACAGGAAAGTATGTCCCGCGATCGGCAGGAAGCGAACCGATTGCTGTCGGTCCTCGACACCGATCAAATTTCACCGCTGTAACAAAGCAGACGGACCGCATTTCAAAAAGGAGTGCACGATGCCTCAGCAGAAAATAGCGTCCGGCAAGGACGATCAGGCAGAGGTTGTTGCTTTTTTGATGCGTCCGGAAAGCTACGGCGAGCCATCTGCGATATCGCGCATCGACACCCATATTTCGCATATCTTTCTGGTCGGCAATCAGGTTTTCAAGCTGAAGCGAGCGGTGCAATATGAATATCTCGATTTTTCAACGCCGGAAAAGCGTCGGCGGGCTTGTGAAACAGAGTTACAGCTTAACCGTCGTACCGCTCCGGATATCTATCGGGAAATATGCAGCGTCAATCGCCAGCCGGACGGGACGCTCGGCTTTGGTCCGGGAAAGCCGGTTGACTGGCTCGTCGTCATGCAGCGTTTTGATGCGGAGGGATTGCTCGAAGAGGTTGCCGGGCGTGGAGAGTTGACCCCGTCGTTGGTCCGGCAGCTTGCCGATATTATTGCAGATTTCCACGACTCACTCGATCCGGTTTTCCGGGATGAGGGCAGCGCCGGTCTCACCGATATCATCGACGAGAATTTCAGCTGCATGAATGCATTTGCCGGCAGCGTGTTCCCTGGGAAGGACATCGCTGACCTTCATGACAAAAGCATGGCGGAACTGGAGACACAAAAGTCGCTCCTCGATGACCGCGCGCGGCAGGGGCATATCCGCCGCTGCCATGGGGATTTACATCTCGCCAATATCTGCATGTGGAAGGGTGTGCCGACGCTGTTTGATTGTCTGGAGTTTAACGAGGAGCTGGCAACCACGGACGTTCTTTATGATCTGGCGTTTCTTCTGATGGATTTGTGGCATCGCGGTTTTCATGCGCAGGCCAATGCGCTGTATAACCGTTATATGGATATGAGCGTAGAAGACGGCGGACTGGCCGCACTGCCGCTTTTCTTATCGATACGCGCGGCCATTCGCGCGCATGTCGTTGCTACCCAAGCCAGCCTCGAACCCGTTGAAAAACGGCGCCGTGAAAAGGAAAGGCAAGCGCAAGACTATCTGCTTACAGCACTGGGTTTTCTTCAAAAGTCACCGCCGCGGCTGATTGCGATTGGCGGGCTGAGCGGAACGGGAAAATCGACATTGGCCGCGTCGATTGCTGCGCAAATTGGATCACCGCCGGGAGCGCGGCTGTTGCGTACCGACATTGTGCGGAAAAGGATGTTCGGAGTCTTGCCGGAAACAAGTTTGGATAGTGGGACCTATACGCCCGAGAATAGCGAGCGGGTTTATGCGCTACTCGTCGCCAAGATCGCTGCTACGCTCAAATCCGGTTGGTCCGTCATTGTCGACGGCGTTTTTGCCAAGCCGTCAGAACGACAGACAATCGAAAAACTTGCGGTTGATACGGGCGTGTCATTTGCCGGTATCTGGCTCGACGCGCCTGTTGACCAGTTGAAGGCGCGGGTTGATGCGCGCAGAGGCGATCCTTCGGATGCTGATAGCAGCGTTGTCGAGCGACAGACAGAATATCGCATCGGGGACCTGGACGGCTGGATTGAAATTGACAGTCACAAAAGCCAGGACGCGGTCGCCGCCTCAGCATTATCCCGCCTGACGAGTCAGGGAATGAAAGGCCCGGGATAAAAGAAGAGCCATGATTGGTTCCCCTGTCGGTCAAGCAGGTGACGAAAGGACCAGCTGATATAATGCGACAAGGCTTGTCAGCGACAGGACAACACCGACAAGAATGAACATGATTTTCGGTTTGAGATTCTTGGCGATGATGGCACCGAATGGCGCCGCAATAATCCCGCCAATCAGTAATCCCAGAGTGGGGCCCAGCAGATCGCCGATGCCTAAATGGGCGATGAATGTAGCTGAAATGACGACCGTCAGGAAAAATTCCACGCTGTTCACCGTGCCGACCACTTTTCGTGGTTCTCCGCCCTGAACCATCAGGCTGGACGTAACCACCGGTCCCCAACCGCCGCCGCCAATCGCATCAAGGAAACCTCCAATGCTGCCGATCAGGGCTACATGCTTTGGTTTGCGAATGTCAGGTGAAGTGAAAATTCCGCGGATCAACAGCCAGATGCCGACAAGCAGCAGATAGACAAGGACGATCGGGGCAATGATCTCGCCATGGACATAGCTTAGCAAAAAGGCGCCAACAATACCGGCCAGGATGCCGGGAATCAGCAGGCTGAAATATAACCGGAAATCGACATTGCCTTCATAATAATGGCTCAGGCCCGAGGCCGCGGTCGTGAAGATTTTGACAATATGGACCTGGGTGGACGCTCTGGCTGGCGGCATGCCCATGAAACCGACCAATATCGAGTTTACAATAACGCCAAACGCCATCCCGAGGGCGCCATCCATGGCCTGTGCAAGAAATCCGATCACGACAAACGGCAATAGAAGCGCAACGTCGTCGTTGACGAATTCCAGCATTATTCGCTCTACCCCGATCAGTGTAAAGGGATTTCACACTAGTCGAAGCGGGTTCTTTTTGCCCTAGGCAATGTTACCTAAGCCCAAGACTGATCCATAGACTCCGAAGCCCATCGATCGTCGCGAGTATCCCTGGAAGACCTGGTCGCCCGAGAGGAGCACGACATCCAGTTTTCAAGGCTATTTCAGCGTGCGACTTCCTGCTGCAAATGTTCCGTTGCCACCTGAAAAGCCTCGGGAATTTTATTGAACGCAAACGGACCCTCAAGAACAGCGCCTTCGGTCATGCGCTGTTTTATATGGAAGGAATTGCTGGTGACCAACAATATCGGAATGTCATGTTTCTGGCTGATTCTGCGGGCCGCTTCGATGGCATCTCCTGCCTCCAGATTATCACCCACAAGTACCAGATCCGGTTTGCGCATATCGGCAATTGCGACGGCATCCTCTTCGGTCCAGACATGATCAAAGGAGTCAAAACCGAGATTTTTGAGACGCTCCGACAATTCTTTGCCGATCAAGATATTCTGTTCGATTATCAGTGCATGGCTCATTAGGAAATCCTTCGGCTTTCGATTTTTTCTACGAATCAATCTCTAAATCCGTGTCCGACAAATATCTCTAGGTAGAGTCCCGGAACGCCCGGACTGGCGTGTTTCCGGCCCCTCATTACCTATGGAAAATCTGATAAAAGCGGGATGTGCAGCGGGGCTCTTTTCTCGCAGTCTATCTGAAGAACGTCGGCCCCGGTCACCAGGCGATCATCTGCTTGTGGCACAGGATATGCGGACGCAGCCGCACAGCTGCCAGCGATGACTGTGGTTCGGTTATCGGCTGGTTTTTCGAATCCTACCGTTTTTTTCGTGAGTTCGGGGCACGCCAGGCGAGGCGCATCTGCTTCTCGGTTTCGACCAGCGCAAAAAACACTATGCCGATCGCGACGATAAGGAGGCCGTCGAACCACGGGACTGCCCGGGTTCCGAAGATAGTCTGAAGCTGCGACAGATAGGTGACTGCGAACTGTGCGGCGGTAACGGCAAAGACAGAGGCCCAGATAATCGGAGTGCCCTTCACTGCTTCCCAGGTGAGCGAGGTACCGTGGATGTTGCGTATGAAAAAGAGGTGGAACATTTCCAGCACCACGATCACATTCATCGCCATGGTCTGCGCCATTTCCTGCGGATGCCCCTTGTCGATCGCATAAGTGTAGATTCCGAACACGGCGATGAAGAAAAGCAGGGAGACCAGCAGGATATGCCATATCAATTGCCCGGTCAGCAACGCTTCTCCCCTCGGTCTTGGCGGACGACGCATCGTTCCGGATTCCGAAGGTTCGAAGGCCAGGGCGAGGCCCAGCGTGACCGTAGAAATCAGGTTGACCCAGAGTATCTGGATCGCGGTAATCGGCAATGCCATGCCGAGGAACAGCGCGATAATGATCGGTAAGGTCTCGCCACCATTGGTGGGCAGCGTCCAGCTTATCACTTTCTTGATATTGTCATAGACCGTGCGCCCTTCACGTACCGCGGCAGCGATTGAGGCAAAATTGTCATCGGCGAGCACCAGTTCGGCTGCTTCCTTCGCCGCCTCGCTGCCCGTGATACCCATGGCAATTCCTGCATCGGCACGTTTCAAAGCTGGCGCATCATTCACTCCGTCACCGGTCATCGCGACCGTCAGGCCGCGCGATTGCAATGCGGTGACCAGCCGAAGCTTGTGGGCTGGCGACGTTCGGGCAAATATGTCGGTATCCGCCGCTATCTGGACGAGTTCCCCATCGTCCATGGCATCAAGATCGGTGCCTGTCAGCACACGCTCATGGTTCTGGAGTCCGATCATTCTGGCAATAGCGCGTGCAGTCGCTGCATGATCGCCGGTAATCATCTTTACACGTATCCCGGCTGCGTGGCATTCGGCCACTGCATCAACCGCCCCGGCACGGGGGGGATCAATCAAGCCGATTAGACCGATAAGCGTGAGCTGTCCCGTCACGTCGTTATTGCTAAGGACCCTGTGGTCTGGTTTTATTCGGCGAGAGGCCACTGCGATCACACGCTGGCCCTTGGCGGCGAGTTCCTCCACCATCGCATGCCAATAGTCGGCGTCGAGTGCCATCCGCCCGCCATCGGCAGCGTATTGGTCGGCGCATAGTCCTACTACGGTTTCCGGCGCACCCTTGACGTAGATACATGTATGGCCTCCATCATCGTGATAGAGTGTGGCCATATACCGGTGGGCAGCGTCGAACGGGATCGTGTCGATCCGGCTCCACTCGGGGAAGGGCTCGGCGCCAGCGCCGGTGATCTTGCCAGCGAGTGCCACCAGAGCGCCCTCCATCGGGTCCCCTTCTACGCGCCATCCGTTCTCGGTCTCGCGAATCACAGCGTCGTTGCAGAGCGCTGAGGCGCGGGCGAAATCCATCAGTAGCGGATGATCGTCAATATCGGCGTCGGTCTCGCCGGAGTGCACCGCTCCTTCCGGTGCGTAGCCATTGCCATCTACGGAATAGAGATGTCCGGCGGAGGCCAGGGAGGCTGCCATCATCTCGTTCCGGGTCAGTGTTCCGGTCTTGTCGGAGCATATGACCGAGACAGAGCCCAGCGTCTCAATCGCGGGCAGACGACGGACAATCGCGTTCCGCCGCGTCATCGCCTGCACGCCTACAGCGAGGGTAATCGTCAGCACCGCGGGCAATCCCTCCGGTATTGCGGCGACCGAAAGGCCAACGACGATTATAAAAAGCTCCGAGAACGGCTGATGGCCGACGAAATAGCCATAGGCCAGCAATGTGCCGGCAACGATCAGGATGAATGCGGTCAGCCAGCGGGCGAAGCGGTCCATCTGCGCTACGAGCGGGGTCGTTAATCTATCTACCCGATTGATCATGCCGCTTATTTTACCAATCTCGGTATCTGCCCCTGAGGCGGTGACCACACCGCGTCCCACGCCTGCGGCTATCAATGTGCCGGAGAAGAGCATGCAACTTCTCTCCCCGAGCGATGCGTTTTCGGCAACCGGCGCAATGTCCTTGGCAACCGGGATGGACTCACCGGTCAAGATCGCTTCGTCGGCTTTCAGTCCGAGCGCCTGAATCAGCCGAAGGTCGGCCGGCACTCGATCGCCTGCCTCGAGCAGCACGATATCGCCCGGCACCAGATCGCTTGCATCAATGCTGATCCGCCGTCCATCTCGCAGCACCGCCGAGCGGGGTGCCAGCATTCCGCTAATGGCTTCCATCGCCTGTTCAGCGCGGCCTTCCTGGATATAGCCGATCACGGAGTTAATGAGCACCACCGCGAGAATTACACCGGTATCGATCCAGTGCCCCATCGCCGCTGTGGTTATCGCAGATGCGATCAGGACATAGATCAGAACATTATGGAAATGTGAGAGAAACCGCACGACCGGACTGTGACGTGGCGGCTCGGGCAGTTTGTTTGGTCCATATTGGGCCAGGCGACGGGCTGCCTCGGCAGCGCCAAGACCGCCCGGTTGCACTGAGAGCATTTTCAGCGTCTCATCAGGCGACATGCTGTAAACCTCTTGCCGCACAAGACCGCCGCCCATCATCCTGTTCCTCTGGATATTGGCGGGAAAACATGCGACCGGAAAAGCGATGGTCCGCTGACTTTCCCTATCGACTTTTTCAATCCGTTACCCTTCGATGACGGCATTTTGTCCTCCGCGGATAGGTCCTAGATCAGATGGATCGTAAACATCACCACAGCTGCAAGCCCGACTTTGGCAAAGAAAAAGTTCGGGCTGGTCGGCAAAATATGTCGAACAGCATCCCGTGATCAATGTTCGCTCTGAATTTTGCAAAAATGCCATTTCAACGAAATAGGTAGACTCACGGAGGGCTGAAAAAACTCCAATGTTCCATTTGCGACCGTGACCATCTAGTGGGAATTACGTAGGGACGAAATTTCCCTGGATGGGTAAATTGAATGGCAAGTGCAGATAGGGGGGGGCTGAATGAACCGGAAAACTAAATCTACACCGCAGTCTGAAATGATCGCCACGATCATGGATAAAAGCGAGTTTGCCGTTCGCCGTTCCTCTCATCTCTTCGGGTTCTGATAGAGAACCCACGGTAATTTACCAAATTCATGGTTGATAATTGTAAAAACGGAGTCCTGAAATGACAATGACCCATAAACCTGTGATGGTTGCCACCGATTTATCCGCACGCTGTGACCGTCCGATTGAACGGGCTGTGAAACTGGCACAGGACTGGAGTGTAAAGCTGATCGTGCTCCATGTTCTGGACCCGGCGTTGCCAGAAAATCCGAAAAGGACGAGACTGGATATCGAAACCCAGATACTGGATGAAGTGCCGCCGACCAAAGGCGAAGTGGAGGTTGTTGTACAAGAAGGTGTGGTCGCGGACACCATAAATAAAGTTGCCAATGAAAAAGATTGCGGCATCATTGTTACGGGTGTCGCGAGCTATAACAGTCTGGGTGATATTTTCCTTGGCCATCCTGTCGACAAGCTCATCCGGCATGCAGAAGCGCCGGTGCTGGTGGTCAAGCGCAAGCCGGTTAAATCCTATAAGAACATCGTAATTGCCACAGATTTTTCCAACTGTTCTATGGATGCTCTGAACGTTGCTGCTAGTCTGTTCCCGGAAGCGGCTCTACACCTCGTTCACGCTTACCATGTTCCTTATGAGACGTGGCTGAAATCCGACCAGGTCAAGATTGAGGTCAAGAAAGAAGAACATGATCTTATGGATCAGTTTCTGGCCAAACATATCGTTGATGACAATATTCTCAAACGCCTCGATATCTCCATTGACGAGGGTAATCTGGGAACGGTTTTGTCGAACAAAATCGAGGAGACAAAATCGGATCTGCTGGTCTTGGGAACACATGGGCGCAGCGGATTCATGCGTGCGACGATCGGTAGCAACGCCAAGACAATATTGGGGTGGGCGGTTCAGGACGTGTTGATGGTGCGCGGCAAGAAATAATCTGCCGTTCACTGGCTTCCTGTGCTTCGAATAGTCGGTCAGGTTCGCTATAGAGAGAGATATGGATTATCAGATATCCGGCACTGTCGGGCGCAACCTTGGGGGCGCAGCAAATGCTGCTATCAGCGATCATGCTAATTCTTCATTCGCTTTGTGGTGATAGGTCTTGCCTACCGGCACCCGGCATCCCTATCTGCAACTAACAGAATCATCATCGTCAGGAATAGAATATGGCCGAAACGCACCGCACCAAAATGCTCATTCTGGGTTCGGGGCCTGCCGGATTGTCGGCTGCCATCTATGGCGCCCGCGCGGGTCTGGAACCAATCGTGGTGCAGGGGCTGCAACCAGGCGGCCAGCTGACAATTACCACCGACGTCGAAAATTACCCCGGATTTCGCGATGTTATCCAGGGACCGTGGCTGATGGAAGAAATGCAGGCGCAGGCTGAAAAGGTCGGTACCCGCACCATTTTCGATACGATTGTCGACGTTGACTTTTCTCAGCGCCCGTTCCGCCTGATCGGCGACGGTGGTGACATCTATGAAGGCGATACGGTGGTGATTGCGACCGGTGCGCAGGCCAAATGGCTCGGCCTTCCGGGCGAACAAGAATTGTCGGGGAAAGGCGTTTCGGCGTGCGCGACCTGCGACGGATTTTTCTATCGTGGCAAGAAAGTTGCGGTGATCGGCGGTGGCAATACGGCTGTCGAAGAAGCGCTCTACATGACCAATCACAGTGATGATGTCACGCTGATCCATCGCCGGGACAGCTTGCGTGCGGAGAAAATTCTGCAGGACCGGCTATTCGCCAATCCGAAGATTTCGGTTATGTGGAACACCAATGTTGAACGTTTTGTCGGCGGTGGTGACCCCGTTGGTCTTGTCGGACTGGACCTTGTTGATACCGAGACCGGTGACAAAAGTCATTTGCCCATCGACGGTGCCTTCGTTGCTATTGGCCACGCGCCGGCAACAGAGATTTTCAAGGGTCATCTCGACCTGATTGATGGCGGCTATATT
>CAJQNR010000020.1 GCA_905479715.1 uncultured Sphingorhabdus sp. | reverse complement strand
CTACTCACAGCAAATTTTGGCCTTCCCGGTCACAACGGGCTGATAAGCCTTCGACAAGATGGCCTGTCTCGCCTAAACTGAACCTTCATGTCCGATTCACAAGATATTTTCGCCGCTACCGGTGTCGATGCGCCAGAGCAGCCCGCCCCCGGTGCCGCTCAGCCATACCGGGTGCTGGCGCGCAAATACCGGCCTTCGAAATTTTCCGAGCTGATCGGGCAGGACGCAATGGTCCAGACGCTGGGCAACGCGATCAAACGCGACCGGCTTGCCCATGCGTTCCTGATGACCGGCGTCCGCGGTGTGGGAAAGACGTCGACCGCCAGGCTGATTGCCAAAGCGCTCAATTGTATCGGTGAAGACGGGGAGGGCGGTCCGACGATCGATCCCTGCGGTCAGTGCGAACCGTGCCGCAGCATTGCCGAAGGCAGCTTTATCGATGTTATCGAAATGGATGCTGCCAGCCATACTGGCGTCGACGACGTCCGCGAGATTATCGAGGCGGTGCGATATTCGTCGGTGTCGGCGCGCTACAAAATCTACATCATCGACGAAGTCCACATGCTGTCGAAAAATGCCTTCAATGCGTTGCTGAAGACGCTTGAAGAACCACCGCCGCATGTGAAGTTCATCTTCGCCACCACCGAGGTCAACAAGGTTCCGATCACCGTATTGTCTCGATGCCAGCGCTTTGACCTGAAACGGATCAGTGCCGATCAGCTGTCGGCACATTTCGCGATGATTGTCGGCAAGGAAGGCGTGACCGCCGAACAGGAAGCGCTCGATTTGATCGCTCAGGCCGCAGAAGGGTCTGTCCGCGACGGTCTTTCGATTCTCGATCAGGCGATTGCCCATGCGGATATGGATGGCGACGGCGAGGTCAAGGCCGCCCAGATCAGGGATATGCTTGGCCTGTCCGATCGCGGTGCTGTCCGGCGGCTTTTTGCCAAATTGCTGGAAGGCGATTCCGCAGAGCTTCTCGACGCCATTGCCGAACAATATAAAATAGGTGTGGAACCGTTGTCGATCATCAACGGACTGCTTTCCCTGTCGCATCAGGTGACCTTGTTCAAGGTCGGCCGCGCCAGCGATCCGACTCTGTCAAATAGCGCCAAACAGCAGTTTTCCGATTGGGCGGAGCAGCTTTCCTATCCGGTTCTGCACCGGCTATGGCAGCTTTTGCTCAAAGGCTATCAGGAAGTCCAGCAAGCGCATTTGCCGCGCGAAGCCTGCGAGATGGCGCTTCTGCGGGTATTGTGCGCTGCCGATATGCCGGATCCGGGGAAGCTCGCTAAAATGCTGGAGCAGGGGGTGACCGCAACCGCCAGTGCTCCGCAAGTCCAGCAGGCAGCACCGCCTTCGCCGATGGCCGAACCTGTCGCTCGGATAAATCCCGCTCCGGCTCCAGCGCCGGTTGCCGCACAAGAAACGCAAGCCGGCGGACTTCCCGACCAGTTTTCAGACGTCGTCAAAGCGGTCGGTCGGGTTTCTCCTGTTCTGGAGAGTATATTGATTGCCGACATGCGCCTGATATCGTTGGATGCGCCGAATCTTGTCTATCAGCCGGTACGCCCCATCGCGGATGCCGATATCCGCAAAATTGTTGATGCGCTGAAGCAGGAAACCGGTCAGGACTGGACGCTTGTCGAAGGGCAGGGCGAGGCGCAGCCGAGCCTTGTTGAACAGGAGCAGCAGCTCAGAAACGCGGAGCGTCAGGCGATATTGAACGCCCCGATGGTAAAAGCTGCATTTGAAGCCTTTCCCGACGCCATTTTGCTCGAGGATGAAGATCCTCGCCCACAAGAATCAAGGAGCGCATAGCGATGAAATCTATGGAAGAAATGATGAAAGCCGCGCAGGAAGCGGCGCAACAGGTCCAGACCCAGATGGAAGAGGCGCAGAAGAAGCTGGATAGCCTTGAAGTTGAAGGGCAGGCCGGGGGCGGACTGGTAAAGGTCAAGGCAACCGCCAAAGGCAGAGTGCTTTCGGTCGCCATTGACGACAGTTTGATGAAGGTCGAAGAAAAGCAGATGCTTGAGGATCTCATTGCTGCGGCATTCAACGATGCCCGAAACCGTGCGGATGCGGTGAGCAGTGAGGAAATGGGGAAAATGACCAGCGGCATGCAGTTACCCCCAGGTTTTAAACTGCCATTCTAGGCCGACAAACCAATCCGGCGCATTCCGCTTGAAGTGTCTCCAACAGGCACCATATAGTGGATAGAAGCGCTGTTGCAGCGCAACATGTTGGAGTAAAAATGTCTGAGTCTGAAGTCAATCCCACGCCTGAATCCAAGGCCCTGCCGCTGTTGCCATTGCGCGACATAGTGGTGTTTCCGAATATGATCGTGCCGCTGTTTGTCGGGCGTGACAAATCGGTCGTTGCGCTGGAAAAAGCGATGGATTCGGACAAGGAAATCTTCCTGGTCGCGCAACTCGATCCGGCAGAGGATGATCCCGTGCGCGATCAACTCTATGATCTCGGTGTCGTTGCAACCGTGTTGCAATTGTTGAAACTGCCTGATGGTACCGTCCGCGTTCTGGTTGAAGGCAAGCAGCGCGCCCGGCATCTGTCGCTCGATGAAAAGCCGGATGGCTATGTATTGGCCGAGGTTGAATTGCGCGAAGAGCAGGTTGCCGAAGGCGCTCAGGCGTCCGCCCTGATGCGTTCGGTGGTCGACCAGTTTGAAAATTATTCCAAGCTCAACAAGAAAATGCCTGCGGAAACGGTGGTTCAACTCGGCGAGATCGACGATGCCGCCCGTCTGGCCGATGCGGTGGCCGCCAATATCAATGTGAAGGTTTCCGACAAGCAGAGCCTGCTGATGGAGAGCGATCCCATCAAACGGCTCGAAATGGTCTTTGCCTTCATGGAAGGCGAGCTGGGCGTATTGCAGGTCGAGAAGAAAATCCGTGGCCGCGTCAAGCGCCAGATGGAAAAGACCCAGCGCGAATATTATCTCAACGAGCAGATGAAAGCGATCCAGAAGGAGCTGGGCGACGGCGAAGATGGTGAAGGCGACGAGCTCGGCGAGCTCGGCAAGAAAATCAAGGAGCTGAAGCTTTCCAAGGAAGCGAGGGCCAAGGCCACTGCCGAGTTAAAAAAGCTGAAAGGCATGCAGCCGATGTCCGCAGAGGCAACGGTGACGCGTAACTATCTCGATGTGCTGCTCGGATTGCCATGGGGCAAGAAATCGCGCCTCAAGAAAGATCTGAAACAGGCTGAAAAAGTGCTGGACGATGACCATTTCGCGCTCGAAAAGGTCAAGGAACGCATTCTGGAATATCTTGCGGTGCAGACCCGTACGAACAAGCTGAAAGGACCGATCCTTTGCCTCGTGGGGCCTCCGGGCGTCGGCAAGACGTCGCTTGGACGCTCGATTGCGCGGGCGACCGGACGTGAATTTGTTCGTCAGTCCCTCGGCGGCGTACGCGATGAAGCGGAAATCCGCGGTCATCGCCGGACCTATATCGGGTCCCTGCCGGGCAAGATTGTCTCCAATCTGAAAAAGGCTGGCACGTCCAATCCATTGTTCCTGCTCGACGAAATCGACAAGCTGGGACAGGATTTCCGCGGCGATCCGGCATCGGCCTTGCTCGAAGTGCTCGACCCGGAACAGAATGACAAATTCCAGGACCATTATCTCGAAGTCGATATTGATCTGTCGGACGTCATGTTCGTGACAACCGCCAACTCGCTCAATCTCCCGCAGCCGCTGCTGGACCGGATGGAGATTATCCGGCTTGAAGGCTATACGGAAGACGAGAAGGTCGAGATTGCCAAACGTCATCTGCTCGAAAAGCAGATCGAGGCACATGGCCTGAAAGAGGGCGAATTCGTCCTCCGCGAAGATGCGCTGCGCGATCTTATCCGCTATTATACAAGAGAAGCCGGTGTCCGGACGCTTGAACGCGAAATTGCCAAGCTGGCGCGCAAGGCGCTGCGCCGCATATTGGAAGGCGAATATGAAAGCGTGGAGATCACGCCGGACAATCTCGCCGAATATGCCGGTGTCAGAAAATATCGCCACGGTGTTGGTGAGGAAGAGAATCAGGTTGGTGCGGTTACCGGTCTTGCCTGGACCGAAGTCGGCGGTGAATTGCTGACGATTGAATCCGTAACCGTCTCCGGAAAGGGCCAGATCAAGACTACCGGCACGCTGGGCGACGTGATGAATGAATCAATTCAGACCGCGCTCTCCTTTGTGAAGGCGCGTGCGCCATCCTATGGAATCAAGCCGAGTGTCTTCAGCCGCAAGGATATTCACATCCATTTGCCCGAAGGTGCGGTACCGAAGGACGGCCCGTCTGCCGGTGTCGGAATCGTCACCGCGATCGTTTCGACGCTAACCGGAATTCCGGTGCGCCGCGATGTCGCGATGACCGGCGAGGTAACCCTGCGCGGACGGATATTGCCGATTGGCGGACTGAAGGAAAAACTGCTGGCGGCCTTGCGCGGTGGGATCACCACCGTTCTGATCCCGTCCGACAATGAAAAGGATCTGGTCGAGATACCGGAAAATATCACGTCGCAGTTGAAGATCATTCCTCTGAAACATGTCGATGAAGTGCTCGCTGAAGCGCTTGCGGAGAAGGTGGAACCGATCGAATGGAGCGATGCCGATGAACTGGCCAGCCACGCCACGGCTCCGATAACCGACGATGCGGGGTCCACAGCGCGGCATTGAGCGGTCGTGACCACCGAGTCGCGCTTGTGAAATGTCGGGCAAACCCCGCGGGAAAATATTCAAAACAACCGGCCCATCGCAACCTATCGGGTCATTTACCTTGTTTTGTCGCAAAAAATGGGGGTCTGGCGCAGAAAACAGCGGTTTTACTTTGACTCATCGGGATAATTTCGCATTACTGCGGCCAGACAAAGCTGCGATTCAAAAGAATTGCCACCAGAGAAGGGGGGATACCCATAATGAATAAACAGGATCTTATCAGTAACGTTGCGGACCATAGCGGCCTCAGCAAGAGCGATGCCGGCAAAGCGGTAGATGCCGTATTTGATTCCATCACCAGTGCATTGTCCAGCGGCGGTGAAGTCCGTCTTGTTGGCTTCGGCACATTCTCGACTTCGAAGCGTAAAGCTTCAACCGGTCGTAACCCACGTACCGGTGAACCAATGCAGATTCCTGCATCGACACAAGCAAAATTCAAAGCCGGCAAGGGCTTGAAAGACGCCGTCAACTAAATACGAATCCAGGGGGGCAGAGTTTCGCTCCCCATTTTTTCGCACTTTGTTCTGGAAAAATCAGGCGGGACCTCGAAAAGAGGCCCGCCTTTTTCTATGGCTTGATGTCCCACGGCATCAACTTGCAATTCTGTCTTTGCTGCTTACATCCTGACCATAGAAAATGCGAAAATTTGGAAGTTCTTATGGCAGGCGGATGGGCGCGCGATGGCGCGGTACAGGATCAGATTGATGATACGATAGCCGATGCGGTGAAGCGGGCACGAGCGGATATGCCCTCCAGAGAGGCCGCCCGATATTGCCTTGAATGTGGTGACGAAATTCCTGAAGGGCGCCGTCGCGCCTTGCCCGGTACCCGGACCTGTGTCTCCTGCCAGTCCACTCGAGATGCTGACCGACAGGCTGCGGGCATCAATCGACGTGGAAGCAAGGATAGCCAGCTGCGCTAGATGGTTGAGAGCTTTGTGCTATCGATTATGCTCGATCTTATGCTGGTAAACCCAGGCGCGACTTCGAAAACATGCATATAATACATGGCCAGTCGAGACCGCTGGAATCGCGAACCGTTTATGCGGTGATAGCGGTTGATGATTACCCTCGTTTGCACTCGGGAATTTTGCCGGAAACCATCCGCCGGATGGCTTCTTAATCGGTAAAAATGGTAGACGCTGAGGGGTTCGAACCCACGACCCGCTGATTAAGAGTCAGCTGCTCTACCAACTGAGCTAAGCGTCCACTACAGGGCGTATATAGGGCCGGATTTTGCGAACGCAACATCTTGGTTCGAAAAATCATCCAAATGCGCCACCTTCGCGACCGGGGTGGCGGTCAATCGACATCAATATGCCGACGCAGATCATGATCGTCATCATCGATGAACCGCCATGGCTGAGAAAGGGCAGGGGAATGCCGACGACCGGCGCCAGTCCCATGACCATCATAAGATTGATGGCGACATAGAAGAAAATCGTCACCGTCAGTCCGGCTGCCGTTAGCTGGGAGAAGCGGGTTTTTGCTTTCATCGCGACACCGAGGCCCCAGCGGAACAACAGGAAGAAGCAAAACAGGATGAGGATGCCGCCGAACAGGCCCCATTCTTCGGCCATGGTCGCAAAGACGAAATCGGTGTGGCCCTCGGGCAGATAATCGAGATGGCTCTGGGTGCCGTTCATGAACCCTTTGCCAAACAGGCCGCCGGACCCGATCGCGATCTTGGACTGGCTGATATGATAGCCGGACCCCAGCGGATCATTTTCCGGGTTGAGGAACGTCGTGACCCGCCGTTGCTGATATTCTTCCAGTCCGAAGAAATAGGCGATCGGCGCCAGGATCGCGATGGCTGCAGCGCCACCGATGAAGAGCCGCAGCGGCAGCCCGGCCAGGAACGCGACCGTCAGCGCACCGGCGACGACGGTTATTGTGGTGCCAAGATCGGGCTGTAACAAGATCAACGCGCAGGGCAGCGCCAGCAGGGCAAATAATGGCCAGATAGCCCCCCATGTCCGTATCTGGCTGGGGGGGAGGAGATCATAGAAGCGGGCGACCGCCAATATGATCGCGACCTTCATCATTTCCGATGGCTGGAGCCGGATGAAACCGAGGTTGAGCCACCTCTGGCTGCCGCCGCCAACCGCTCCGATCAGTTCGACGCCAAGCAAGAGGATGACGATGATGATATAGGTCGGAAAGGCCATCGTTTTCCAGAAGGATTCATTGAACCGCGACATCACCACCGCCATCGCAAGGAAGATCACGAACCGGCCCATGTGAAGCCCCGCCCAGGGCGTCAGACTGCCTCCTGCGGCCGAATAGAGGACGATGAAGCCGAAGCTGGCCATGACGAACAGAAGCAGGATTGTTTTCCAAGGAAGCTGCGCAATCGGCGCTGGAATGAAATCACTCAATTTCTATTCTCCGGCGCCGGCATCGGTGTTCTCGGCCATTGCCTTCTCGAGATTCTTCTTGGCGCGATAGGCCGCCATTTTCGAATCCATCCGTTCCTGAATCGTGCCGCCCCAGGATTTTTCAAGATCGGTGAGAACGTTCATCGCTTTCTCGCGATCATAGAGATAGGTGAGAACATCGCGGGCAACGGGGTAGGCCGAACTCGATCCGCCACCATGTTCTATCACCACCGCTGCCGCATAGCGCGGATTGTCATAGGGGGCGAAGCAGATGAACAGGCCGTGATCACGATATTTCCAGGCCACATCATTGCCGCCGCGGCCAAAATCGAGATTGACGACCTGCGCCGTCCCGGTCTTTCCGGCCAGCTTTACATCCTCGATCGGCAATCGCGCGCGCCCGGCCGTGCCCGGTCCGTTGACCACATCGCTCATTGCCTTCTGGACATAGAGAAGATGCTCCGGATCGATGTTCAATGTATCTATTGGCGCCTTTTTCTTGTTCAGGATCAGGCGCGGGATGATATTTTTCCCGGTCGCTATCCGCGCTGCCATCACCGCCAGCTGGGTCGGGTTGACCAGCATGTAACCCTGACCAATGGTCGTGTTGACCGTATCATAGGCCTGCCATTCCCGGTCATATTTCTTGCGCAGCCATGCGGGATCGGGAACCGTTCCGTAAAACTGGCTGAGCACGGGCAGTGGATATTTCTGTCCCAGTCCGAGGCGATTGGCCATCAGTGCGATCGGATTGATACCGATTTTCTGGGCGAAATGATAAAAATAGACGTCGCAGCTCTGATAAATGCCCTTGGCCATGTCGACCCGTCCGTGGCCACCCCGTTTCCAGCAGCGGAAGCGCCGGTTGCCGACTTGCAGGCCGCCATTGCAATTGACCGACTCATCGGGGCTCAGTCCGGCTTCAAGGAAGGAGAGGGCGACCATCGGCTTCACCGTCGATCCGGGCGGAAACAGGCTTTTGAGGGATTTGTCGAGCAGGGGAACATGATCATCTTCCCGGAGCATGCCATATTCGGTGACACCGATACCGTCGGAGAAGCTGTTCGGATCAAAGGACGGCATGGACGTCATCGTCAATATGTCGCCGCTGAGGCAATCCAGGACTACCACCGATCCCGATTGCGTCCCCAGACGACGCGCCGCATATTCCTGCAGATCGACATCGAGGGTCAGTTGCAGGGCCTTGCCCGGAACATCGGGACGGGTGCTCAATTCCCTGACAATCTTGCCGCGCGCCGTCACTTCGACGCGCTTTGCACCCGGCTTGCCCTGCAGGCGATCCTCGAAGATTTTTTCCAGACCGTCTTTTCCGATCTTGTAGCCCGGCGTGATCAATATCGGATCCGGATTTTCCTTATAATCTTCCGCCGATGCCGTTCCGACATAGCCGACGAGATGACCGATGGCGGGGCCGCTGGGATAGTTGCGCGAAAAACCCTGACGCGGTGAAACGCCGGGAAGGTCAGGGAGCCGGACGCTGACGGCTGCATATTGTTCCCAGTCCAGTCCGGTCGCGACCTGAACCGGTTGGAAACTGCTTGCCTGTTCCAGTTCACGGTTGATCCGCTCAAGCTCTTCCGGGTCAAGCGCCAGCAATTCGGCCACCGTCGCAACGGTCTTTTCCTTGTCCCGCAACCGGTCGGGAATGATATCGACGCGAAAGTCGGTCTTGTTGTTGGCAATTGGTTTGCCGTTGCGGTCGACCAGCCAGCCACGCCGGGGCGGGACGAGCGTCAGGTTAACCCGGTTGCTTTCCGACAACAGCTTGTACCGTTCATTCTCGGCGACCGAAATATAGGCCATCCGGCCCGCCAGCAGCACGCCGACCCCGATCTGCAATCCGCCGATCACCGTCGCCCTTCGCGAAAAGCTGAGCGTCTGCATCGCACTGCTGATTGTTTTGGGCTGTTTCATGAAGCCACCCGCCAGTGGTCGATGGCGCCGATCAGTCGGGCAACAAACGGATAGAGCAGAATCGACAACAGGATTTGCGGGACCAGCAAATCCAGTCGCAGCATATTGGATTGCAAATCGACGATCAACATACCGCCCAATAGCACAAAAACAGTGGCGATGGAGGCGATAAGCCAATCCTGCCAATAGTCGCGGCTGACTGCCTTGCGGTCGATAGCTTCGAGCAGGATGAACACGACCGACCAGAGAAAGGCTGCGCTGCCAAAGGGTTGCCCGCTAAATATATCGTCGATCAAACCCAGCGGGAAGCCTGCCCAGACCTTCCAGTATCCCGGGCGGATAAGACGCCAGGCGAGCAATATAATCAGTCCCATAGGCGGTAAAATCGGATAATCCGTGATGATCGGAAGCGCGGTGACCATTGAACCGAGAACGACCGTGATCGGCGGCACCAGCCTGATTCGCAGCTGGGACGGTTGCCTGCCAATGTTGGAATGGCGAGACCGGGGCACTATTCTCCGGTTTCCTTTTTTGCATCAGACGCGGCATTTTTTCCGATCTGGCGCATCGTTTCGGCTTGAAAAATGGGCTGGACGATCGCGTGGCTGACCTTGGCAGGATTCGCCAGAACGCGGCCGATGGCGCCGGTTTCGGTTTTACGAATGACGACCGCAACCGGAATGCCCGGACTATAGAGTCCACCGCTGCCGGACGTGATTAAAAGATCGCCGCCCTTGAACGGATTGGTGCCGATATTGATCGGCTGTATATCGACCGTTCCGTCACCGCGTCCGGTGGCAAAAGCGGGCAGGCTGTCGCTGGCCCGCTGGACCGGCGTGACATTTTTCCCGTCCGATACCAGCAGCACGCGCGCGGTGGTCGGTCCGGTTTCCAATACCCGGCCCACCAGTCCTTCCGGCGAGCGTACAGGCTGACCGGGTTCTAGGCCGCTGTTGCTGCCGACACCCAAGGTTGCGATGCGGCGCGAACTGGAAGCGGTCGAACTGATCAAACGCGCCATCGCGATAGAATCGGGCACGTCCTCGTCCAGCTTCAACAACCGTTTGAGCCGTTCATTTTCCTGTTTGAGTGCGCGGGCTTCCAGGATTTCTATGCGATTCTGCTCAAGTTCCCGTCGCATGGCGGCATTTTTCGATGCTGCGTTGAAATAGGCGGAAATCTCGCCCTCGGCGTTGCCCGTGGCACCACCGATATCGGACAGCGTTTTGCTGACCGGCGCGATTGCCTCGGCGCCAATCGTGCGAAGGGCCGAGAATCCGAGAGGATCGATGAAAGAGACGAGCAGGAGGAGCAGACCCAAGATCGCTCCCAAAATGCCCAGTAAATAGCTAGCGAAAATACTATATTGCGCCCGCTTGGAAAATCCTGGACGCCGATTGATTGGCGGCGCCATATTGGTTTATCCTTTCATTTCCAATCGTTGGTTCATCTTCGGTTCGGTCTCAGGCTGTGGTCAGGACGCCCCGGAACATAGGGTCTTCCATCGCTCGTCCGGTGCCGATAGCGACACAGGCGAGCGGATCTTCCGCTACCGTCACCGGCAAGCCGGTTTCATCGCTTAGTGCCGCGTCGAGGCCGCTAATCAGCGCACCACCGCCGGTCAGGACAATGCCCTGATCAACAATATCGGCCGCCAGTTCCGGCGCGGTATTTTCCAGCGCGATGCGAACACCTTCGATAATCGTTCCGATGGGTTCGCTCAGCGCTTCGGCAATCTGGCCCTGGTTGATCGAAATTTCTTTCGGTACGCCGTTTACCAGATCGCGGCCCTTGATGTGGATGGTATGACCCACGCCATCAGCAGGAGCCTGTGCCACGCCAAAATCTTTCTTGATCCGCTCGGCGGTTGTTTCGCCGATCAGCAGGTTATGATGACGGCGGACATAAGAGACGATCGCTTCGTCCATCTTGTCGCCGCCGGTGCGTACGGAAGTTGTGTAGGCCAAGCCGCGCAACGAGAGCACAGCAACTTCGGTGGTGCCGCCGCCTACGTCCACAACCATCGATCCGATCGGTTCGGTGACCGGCATGTCGGCACCGATGGCTGCTGCCATTGGCTCTTCGATCAGGAATACCTGCCGCGCACC
>CAJQNR010000019.1 GCA_905479715.1 uncultured Sphingorhabdus sp. | reverse complement strand
TGATCCGATCGGCTGCATTTGCTGCGGATGGGGAGGGCTTCTGGGCTTCCGGAAAACTGGCCTCCGATATGGCCGCGACCTCGGGTGAGGCGGATATCGCCGACGATCAGCTGGTCGATGACAAGCTTTTGAAACAGCAGGCCTTGCACCAACAAACGCGCAGTGAATCCGGCGAGCTCTCCGCGGCGGCGGCCAAAGCACTAAAATTGAACCAATCGGGATTTGCCGACGCCGATTTCAGTGATCCGGAAAGTCAGAGCGAGGCCGGCAAGCAAGCGGCAGAACAGTCTCCGCTCCTGACGAAGGGTGAAGAACAAAAAACCGCACGGTCCGAACTGGGCCAGTTCGGTTTCCGTTCATCGCAACGAGACAGTTCGCGACTTGCTTCAACTTCTCTGGAGACACCAACCATTGCAGACGGCGACTTCACTGAGGCGGTCAAACCCGACGCGCAGTCCGCGATCAAAAGCTTTGATACTGCGATGGAGCAATTGCCACTGGCCAGCTCTTCTGCCCAGTTGGCGGCTCGTGATACCATTCAGAAGCCGGCTGTGTTCGATATGAACTCGCCCCAGATTGCCGAACGACTTGGTGCTGAAATCGCAGATATATCCGGCAATGGGGGAACGAAGAAGTTTGAAATAAGTCCCCGTAATCTCGGCCGCATGGAAATTATATTCAGCACGCGCGGAGGAACGGAAACCGTCGAAATTCAAACCGATCATCGGGCAGCCAAAGACCTCATTGTTCAGCATAGCCAGGCGCTTCAGGACATATTGAAATCCCAGGGTCGTGACGATCTGACGCTGCGAGTTGACGTGAAAGAGAACATGTTCTCGTCATCACGGTCGGACGATGGAAATCTGTCGCATCAGGAAAATGGCACCGCCCGCGACCAGCAGGATCGGCCGTCACAAAATGGTCAAATCGCACAGTCGTTTGATAGCGCTGCCGAAAAAGCTCCCGCCGCCGACAATAGCCGATACGCCTGAAACCCAGTTCTGGATTCACAAATTTAATTAACCCGAGGTCAAGATGTCAAAGACGAAAACAGATGATGAAAATCCAAAAAGCAAGAAAAAGAGCAAGCTGAAAACCATGCTCTTTGGCACTGCGCTGATCGTGCTGCTCGGTGGCGGCGGTGCTGCAGGCGGTTTTTATGCAGCCGGGATGATCGGTGGTGGTCATGACGGAGGAGAAGATCCCAACAAGCCGAAAATCATCATGAAAGACGGGACGGCCGTTAGTGACAAGGAAGCCGCCAACACCACGCCAGCAACTGCGCTGAGTGCCTTCAAGGTGACGTATCACCAGATCGAGCAACCCTTTACGTCAAATCTGTCCAATTCAGACAGTTTCGCCCAGATCTCCCTGGCCGTTTCGACATTTTATGATGAACGTGTTTTCGAAAATGTGACCAATCATGAAATCGCCATTCGGTCGGCGGTTCTTATGGAACTGTCGCAACAGGACCCGCTTGAACTCGAAGCACCAGAAGGCAAGCTCAAGCTGAAGAAAAAATTGCGAAATGTCATCAACGAAACGCTGAAAGAGAAAACCGGTTTTGGCGGAATTGAAGATGTCTACTTTACCAACATAGTTATCCAGTAAGCGCGTCGGAAAGTAGCAAGATCATGACGAATTCCCAATCATCGCGAACGGATTCCGGTGCAGCTGACGAGAATGTTGCTGGCGCTGTAAACCACAGCCTGCTCAAAAAAGGTGGTCCGGACAATATCTTGCTCTCGGCGTATAAAAAGGTCGAGAGGAAACTGGATGGTGTTCTGAAAACATATCTTTCGAACGTCATCGATTGTGACCTGGACATTGAAGTTGGTGATAGCACAAAGTTGTTGTTCAACGACTGGCTGTCCGGTCTCGAGGCCGACTCCGTTTATCTAGAATTTCAACTCGGTGCGTCAGAGAGCCGGATATTGGTTCGGATTGCCCGGATATTTTTAGCTGCATCAGTCGATTGCTTCTTTGGCGGGCAGTTCAATGGTGAAGCGTATAGCACCGGCGACCTCAAACAATCAGAAATTGCAATGATTGACCGGTTGGCAGGGGCCATTGCGGCCGGATTGACCGATGCCTGGTCAACGCTGCTTGATTCACCGGTTCGCTATAATCGCTGCTTCTACGCCAAGGACGATATTGAACTGGATCTGGAAGATGACAATGTGCTGGTTTCCTCAACATCCGCTCAACTTTCCGGCCACCAGATCGCAGCGATTGATGTCGTCCAGACACTGGACGGACTGGTTGCAATAGAGCCGCAATTAAATCGCCCCCATCACAGGGCGGCGAACAAGGCCGATCCGATCTGGACGGCCACTCTCAAAGAGTCCGTCGAACAGGTCTATATACCCGTTCGTTCGGTACTCGCCCGCCCCACCATGCAGCTGTCCGAACTTTCCAGACTTGCCGTTGGCGATATTTTGCCCGTGGCACCGACCGACAATGTTCCACTTGTCATCGGCGACCGGGTTTTTGCGCACGGCAGCATCGGTGAACAAAATGGCGGTGTCGCCTTCAAAATCAACCAAATCTTATAGGATTAGAACATGAATGATATGACTCATGATAGCGAAATGCTGGACAAGGCAACACGCGTCGATATCGAGGGGGCAGCAGCCCACGACCACTACCGTTTCCTGTCTGATATCAAAGTCAGACTTTCGGTAGAAGTCGGCAATGTGTCGATGACAATATCCGAAATTATGGATCTCAGAGAAGGCTCCGTCGTCGAACTCGACAGACAGGTCGACCAGCTGATCGACATCAACGTCAACGGAACGCTTGTCGCCCGGGGAGAGGTTGTTCCGGTCAAGAACAAATTCGGTGTGCGGATCGCCGAGATCGTATCCAACGGCATGGCGCGCGCTCGTGTGGAAAGACGCAACTGATGACCTATTACATCATAAAGCTGTTTATCATGGTGCCGATGATCGGCCTGCTTATCTTTGGCTCGCTCTGGCTCTACCGGAAATATCAGCCTCAGATGATGATGCGGCAAAATTCAAATCTTTTGAATGTTGTCGAAACTCTTCCCATGGGCGTGCAGAGTAAACTGGCCGTGGTCGATTTTGGCGGGCGCCAGATTTTGTTGGCGGTAACCCGGACCGGTATCCAGAAGATTGATGTACATCATGCGGACTAGTATGAAAGCCCTCTTTGCGGTGATGCTGTTTTTCGCATCTGCCTATGCAGCAGATCCGGCATTTGCCCAGGACGCAGCCCCTGGAGCATCCGTGGCACTTGAACGTGCACTGGATGATATCTCGGGAGATGGTCAGCCCCTGAGCACCACCTTGCAGATTTTGATCGTCATGGGGCTGATGACGGTCCTGCCGTCGCTGATCCTGATGATGACGAGCTTTACGCGGATCATTATCGTCTTGTCGATATTGCGCCACGCCCTCGGTTTGCAGCAAACACCGCCCAACCAGGTTCTGCTCGCCCTGTCACTGTTCCTGTCGATGTTCGTCATGGCGCCCCAAATCGACAAGATTAACGAGCAAGCGATTGCTCCATATTCAGCCGACGAGATCGGGTTGACCGAGGCGATTGAAAAATCCGGAACGATAATGCACGGCTTCATGGCCAAACAGACCCGGCAAAGCGATTTGAAGCTGTTCATGGAACTGTCGAACAAGGATGGTTTTGCCTCGGCTGAAGAAATTCCATTTTCGATCATGCTGCCGGCATTCATGACCAGCGAGCTCAAAACCGCCTTTCAAATCGGATTTCTCATTTTCCTGCCATTTCTGATCATCGATCTTGTGGTGGCCGCGGTCTTGATGGCGCTGGGCATGATGATGCTGTCACCCGTGATTATTTCCATGCCATTCAAATTGCTATTGTTCGTGATGATTGATGGCTGGGCTTTGACCATGGGGTCGCTTGCCGGCTCGTTTGCGATCTAGATCATGACCGATAATCCAGATTTCTTCGTCGGCATAGCGCAACAGGCGCTTTGGATCACCGCGCTGGCCGCCGCCCCGTTGCTTATTCCGGCTCTACTGGTCGGGCTTTTGCTGGGCATGGTGCAGGCCGCAACGTCGATCAACGAGCAAACTTTAAGCTTTGTTCCCAAGCTGATTGTCGTGGCTGTCGTTGTTGCGATTTTCGGCGGTTCGATCTTGCTGCTGATCGCCGATTTTACCCGGGAAATTTATGCCCGTATTCCGGATCTCCTGCTGTGATTGCACCGGGATTTGCAGAATTTGAAGGCCAAATGTGGATCTGGTTGATGGCGATGATCCGGCCGGGAGCGGCCATGGTTGTTGCACCAATTTTTGGCGCGGCCAATGTCCCCGTCCAGATCCGTATCCTGCTTTCGTTCATGATCGGGATGGTCGCGACGAGCAGCGTGAGCTTTGAATTGCCGACCGAAACGGCAATCACCGTCGGCAACAGCCTGTTTGTCATGGGAGAAGTTGTCACCGGACTGGCGATCGGCTTCGCGCTTCAGCTGGGCTATTCCAGTGTGCTGATTGCCGGCGAAACCATCAGCAATGCGATGGGCCTCGGTTTCGCCAGTATGTCGGATCCTCAAACCGGTCAGTCTACACCGGTCATCGGTCAGTTTCTTACGATTTTTGCGACTTTGCTTTTGCTTGCTATTGATGGCCATCTTCTGCTGATCGCGATAATCGTAAAAAGCTATGCTGCGCTTCCTCCCGGCTTTGCGATGATGGGGACGGACATGATTTACAGCATTGTCCAGTTTGGTGGGACGTTATTCTCGATGGGATTGCTCATTGCACTTCCAGTCGGCGGCGCTCTCATTCTCGTTCAGATCATGATGGGGTTTCTCGCCCGGACGGCACCCGCGCTTAATCTGTTTGCCGTTGGTATACCGGTTACCATTACCGTTGGCCTGGTGGCTTTGGCGGTTACCGCACCTATCATCGGCGACGCCGTCATTCAGGCATTAGGCATGGGCCTTGACCAGGCCACGCTCATCGCAGGAGGTGCATAGTGGCGGAAGAAACACCCGGCGGCGGCGAAAAAACCGAAGCACCAACCCCGAAGAAATTACAGGATAGTTCAAAAAAAGGCGATGTTCTCCAGTCCCGCGATCTCGGCGGCGCGATGATCGTCTTTGTCGGTACGATGGGTTTTCTGATGTTTGGCGGCCTGCTTTACCGTGCGCTGGCGGATATGGTTGCGAGTGCGCTCATCATCCACCCTGAAGATATCAAGACGTTCGATGTCGGCGGTCGCAGCGCCGCTTTGCTATCCGATATAATGCCGGAATTCATGAGCCTGTTTGCATTGCTGATGGTTGCTGCGGTTGCGACACCCGCGATGCTGGGATCATTGGGCTTTCGATGGTCGGCGATGAAACCCAAACCGTCAAAACTCGATCCGATAAAGGGTCTGAAACGGATTTTCGGGTCGAACGGGGTGATGGAACTGGGCAAGTCCCTCATGAAAGTCATTTTGATCGGTGCCGTGGGTGGATCGATTTTATATCTGCATCTGGATGAGATGGCGCAGCTTGCCGCGCAGGACCTCAATAGCGCGATCGAGAGCTTTTCGTCGCTATTCCTGAAGCTTCTGGTGGGCATTTGCGTCAGCATGGTGCTGATTGCGATGATTGATGTGCCGATCCAGCTATTCCAGCGCGGAAAGCGGCTAAAAATGACGAAGCAGGAAATCAAGGACGAATATAAGGAAAGCGAGGGTTCCCCCGACGTTCGCGCGCTCCAGCGTCAGCGGCGCAGCGAAATGCTCAACGATTCCACGCGCAAGGCTGTCTCTGAAGCTACGGTTATTCTGGTCAATCCGACCCACTTTGCTGTCGCTCTGCGTTATGATCGCGAACAGGATATGGCTCCGGTTGTGCTTGGCAAGGGATGTGACGCCATCGCGCTGGCTATGCGTGAGATGGCCGGTGAAATGGGCAAGCCGGTGATGGAATATCCGGATCTGACAAGATCGATCTATTATACGTCCGATGTCGGGAGTGTGATTGATGACCGGCTCTATGGTGCCGTCGCGATGGTTCTTAGTTTCCTGATCCAGCTTGACGCCAAATTGGTCAGCCCCATCCACAAACCGAAAATCTCGCTCCCGGACGATGTTAAATATGCGGTTGATGGTACGCGCATGGCCTAAATTTAGATTTCATCGAGCCATTAATTCTTGTCCGGGCACGCCGTAAAAATACTCAAAGGAAGTTTATCATGTACACAAATGTCGCAAATAGCCTTGGTGTTGGATCGGGAATTGACACGGCGCAACTGGTTACCGACCTATTGGCTGCCTCCCAGGGTGTGAAGCTCACGCAACTTGATGAGCGCGTGCAACTTAATTCTACGCGGATATCCGCGATGGCCGCCACCAAGTCCGCTCTCACGACATTTTCCACGGCTGTGAAAGAGACTTTGAACGGGCAGGGCTTTGTTGGCGATTTGATTTCGAGCCGCACCGATCTCGCAAATGCGTCGGTATTGGACGATTCTCGTCCGGAAGGCTTGCCCGCCTCGGTTGAGGTGTTGCAAACAGCCGTTGCCCAGCGCGAAATATCGGATGTCTTCGCCAGTGCCTCCGCCGCCGTTGGCGAGCGAACGCTAACGATCAACAACAGTGGTGGTAGTTTCGAGGTTGTCATCGATGGTACCAACAACACCCTGACCGGTTTGCGAGACGCGATCAATGCGAGCAATAGCGGTGTAACGGCCATGATCTTGACGGATAATTCCGGTGCACGGCTCGTGATGGAAGCACAGGAAGGTACCGCGAATGATTTCACCGTGACGCAAGGCGGAGCTTCGCCCGCGATGAACCTGACCAATATCGCGACAGCTGCCGATAGTATCATAAAAGTCGATGGAATCGAACTTACCAACAGCAGCAATACCATTACCGGCGCGATACCAGGAGTGCAGATTTCCCTGTTGGCCGCTGAGCCGGGTACGCAATTCACGATCAATGGGGATTCCGAACCTCTGGATATTTCCAGTTTGGTGCAGGAGTTTGTAGCCGCTTATAATGAACTGCGCAGTTCGCTGAACGAGGCAACCAAGCCCGGATTGTCGGGATCTAGCGCTGGTCCCCTGGCGGGCGACCGTGGTGCCCGCGAAGTTATCCGCAATCTTAGTCAGTTGACGTCCACCAGGCTTACGGATGTCGGTGACTTTAAAACGCTCGCGGATATTGGCGTGCGGACAGAAAATGATGGAACATTGACTATCGATCAGACGCGGCTCGATGCGGCGATCGCATTGGACAGCGGCGCGATTAAGCTGATGCTCGAACCAGTTGTGGTTACCGACACCCAGATAGGCTTGTCAGGCGCGCTTGAAGCGATTTCGACGTCATTGCAAGACGATGGTGGTGCTTTGACCGCCGCTCAGGAACGACTGGAAGCGATCCGCGATTCACTCGCGGAATCACGTGAAAAGATCAACGAGGATGGCGAAAAACTGCGCGAGCAATTGGAAGCCAATTTTGCAGGGCTTGAACGGCAACTCTCGGTTTTGCGTTCGACACAATCCTATCTTGAGCAGCAATTCGCTGCTTACACCGACGATAACTGATCCAAGAAAGTAACAGAATATGACATTTCAGTCTCGAATTCAGCGAGCATCCAGTTACCAATCTGTCGCCAAGGAAAGTCGGGTTTTGGCGGCCGACCCCTATGAACTTGTCGCGGTCTTGTTCGACGAACTGCGCGAAACATTGGACATGATGATAGAAAGCGCCCGCCGCGATGAGGATGCTCGTATCTATCAATATCGGGGGAAAGCGCTGGCGATTCTAGGGGGTCTGGATGAAGCGCTTGACTTTGAAGCTGCGGGAGACCTGGCGCAGACGTTGCACATCGTTTATGCGGAAGCGGCAAAACGGATCCAGATGGACGGTAAGGAATCCTGTGTCGAGCGTATCGAATCTGCGCGGGAGATGATCCATGAAATCGAGAAGGCCTGGACGTCGATCGCACCTTTCCACTAGTTCATATTTCATGCGATTAAGCCGCGATCTGCGTCGCGATGCGTTGTTCAGCCTGCCAGCTGATATTATATTTGCGCATCTTGTCGATCATAGTGGTTCGTTTGATGTTGATGGAACGCGCGGCGCTTGAGACGACACCATGTGATATTTCCAGCGCTTTCAGGATTATACGACGCTCTTCAGACTGGAGATGTTCATTCAAATCCTGGATATTGTTATCCTGATGCGTCAAATTGGATGTGTGTGGTTCAGTCGAAACGGCGGCGGTTTGAGTCATCGGTGCCTGTTCTGTCGAGGCCGATGCTTTAGTGTCCGAATTGTGAGGGACCGGTGCAATATCGGATTGCACCAGCATGGCGACATCATTGGCTGAAATCTGTTCGCCGGAAAAGAAGACCGAAGCGCGTTCAACGACATTGCGCAGTTCACGAACATTTCCCGGCCAATCATAGCTCTGCATTGCGGTCAATGCTTCTGCAGTAAAAATGGGGAAGGGCTTTCTTTCATCCTGATTTTTCAGGAAATGCGCGACCAATGCAGGAATATCCTCTGTTCGCTCGTTAAGCGCCGGCACTTCGATTGGAACCACGCAAAGACGATAATAAAGATCTTCGCGAAACGATTTGCTTGCGATGCATTCACCGAGATGTTTGTGCGTTGCCGCAATAACTCTGACGTCGACGCCGATATTGCGATTGCCGCCCACCCGGTTGACAATGCGTGTTTCCAGCACCCGCAGCAGCTTTACCTGCATATTGATCGGCATATCGCCAATCTCGTCGAGGAATATCGTGCCGCTATCGGCTTGTTCAAAAAGTCCGACATGCTGGTTTATCGCACCGGTGAAACTGCCTTTTTCGTGACCGAAAAGTTCGGACTCAATCAATTGTTCGGGCAGTGCGCCGCAGTTGACGGCAATATTGGGAGCATGTCTGCGATCTGAAATGGCGTGGATTGCCTCGGCAACGACTTCCTTACCGCTACCGGAAGGGCCGGTGATCATGATCGAGCTATTGCAGTGACCCGCAAATTTTATGATTGTCCGCAATTGTTGCATTTTCGGACTATCGCCGATCAGCTTCTCAGCAAGCAACGTCTCTAAATTTACATCGGTCATTAGACTACCCAGATCACAAATACACACGCAACCCCGAATTGCCGGGGAAGGGTGGTTCGAAGATCCCGCAATCTTCGAACCGTCACCTGGTACCGTCTGAAATGAACAAAGATGGTTAAATATGGGTTAATGAAGTGACGTCAAATTCCCAAACGCCGTGATCGCATCAATGGGCGGTGCTGCCAAGACAGCGAGAGATGATAGGACAAAAGCTCCGAGGTCGCATGCTCGACGTAGCTTGATCCGTCCTGCTTTATTGGCCGAATATGGTGGGTTTCCTTTCGACTGGGGACGTCGAATATTTATCGATACGTCTTTTCTGCTCCGAGTTGGCACCCAGGGTACCGGAGAGAAAATTGCGCGCTATATTTGCGCAAGATTTCGGATCGAAAGCGTGGATGTACTGCACGCCGACCGAAAGCACTGACCAAACACAGCATTTGAATATTGAAATGACTGTTGTTTGTCAGCGTTGTTGTGGCGTGAAATTCAGAGCGGACTATTCGAAAGAAGGCAGGCTATCTTGTTCATGCAATCCTCTGAGGCCGAAACGAAGATCATGCGATTGTCCGCAGGATTGGGGGTTTTTTCAATCAAGCCTTGCCCAACCATGACGTTGATATATCTCATCGCGGTCGTCATCGGTATTCCCGAGCTATGTGCTATTGCCGAAACAGTTACCCGTTCGCCCTTCAAGCCACATATGTAGATATCAAGACACATGTTCCAGCAGGAATCCGTGAACAGGCCGTTCCCCGCATCCAGTGTCCGGGATTTCAATCTTCCCCAATGCAGGTATTTTTTGGCACGATCAATCAGATCAAGACGGGTCAAGTCCTCGTCAATGACAATCTCGTCTTCGCAGCTTCGTTCATCCGAACCCGCGATCCGTTTGTCCAGTTTTTCAAGTCTCTCATTTACATGCTGCAGTGTCGACCGAAGCTTCGCTACCTCAGCTTCAACACTATCCATTGACTGTAAGCTGCAATTCCAGAGCCCCCCAAGGTCTTGCTATAATTTCCAAAAAAGCATGATCGCATTTCTTAGCGTGCTAACAATGTCCTACTATTGTTCGAATGCAACCATAATAATGCAAAGAAAGACAGTTTGATACTCCCTATCCCCCCTGCGGACAATCGAATATCCGGGGTAATCGGAGAAATGGATTCTGTGAGGGCCGTTGGTGAGAAAAATGTCGGAATATGGGAACAACCCTGAAAGAGAATGAAGTTTGTTCGATCATCCAAGCACTTTGGACGGTTGTTACTTTTGGGGATTGGGTTGCCGGCGGCAGCATGGCTCAGCCTGTCTTCGCAGTTGAGCGCTTCAAAACTTCCGAAGAACTGAAACAATATGATCGAGAACGGCCGGATGCAATTTGGAGGTGAACTCGCAACCATAATCCTGATATCGCATCCATCGTATATGGGCCGCGAGCGTCTGCAATCCGGGCAAAGTGACAAAAACCAATTTGTCAGTATCCAGATTCGTGCAGCATAGCATTCTGAAACCGGAAACGGAAAGGTCCGATAATGTGGTGCGAAACAGCTGTGTATCGGATTGCCGGACAAAGATTTCTGCAGATACCTCCTCACGGTCATTGGCACGCCGACTATCTGCAGTAAGAATACCGCTCTGATCAGGTTCCACATTGGTGCGGGGTCTCATTATTTGATCCTCAGCGAATTTACCATATTTCATGAACGGCAGAAATAGCGGCCAACTAAGTGCGCTGATTGGATGCAGGGAACCTCAAAGCCCGTTTTTGAGCATTTTATCGGGTTTGCAGCGTGTTCGATAAACAGCGATGTCCGCCGAAGCATCCTCGGACACGCGCGTGAGCCACTTTATCGAGCACAATATGCTACATGTCGTTACATCTTCCCGATCGCCGGGGACCAAGAAAAGTCCTTAGTTATTTATCCAGTTAACCGTCTCTTATCTAGATGTTGGTGAATGGGATGAAAGCATGAAAATAGACCGGAGCTTTCAATTAGAGGCGGAAGTCGCGCGGCAATTTGCCCTGGAGCGTTATGATATTCTCGATACACCTCAGGAATATTGCTTTGACCATATTGCCAATGCGGTAAAACTGGCTCTCGAAGTTCCAATCGTCGCGATTTCAATGATCGATGGAAACCGGCAGTGGTTCAAGTCCAAAATCGGTTTTGAAGCACCTGAAATGCCGCGGGATACCGGATTCTGCGACTATACCATCAATCAAAATAATTCGATGATCGTTGAAGATACGACTCTTGATCCCCGCTTCAAAGATAGTCCCATGGTCGTTGGTGATCCTTTTGTCCGCAGCTATATCGGGGTGCCGCTGACGACGCCTGATGGACATAATATCGGAGCATTATGCGCGATAGACTTGGTTCCACGACAGTTCATGCACTCGAAGGTAGAATTGCTGGAACAGCTCGCCGAACTGGTGATTCATGAACTGGAAATGCGTCAACAGGCGGATAGGGATCGGTTGACCGGAGCACTTACACGCAGCGGGTTTTCGGTAAAAGTGCAGAAGGCCATCGCCTTGTACGATCGGCAGGAGGTCATAAGCACGATGGTTCTCTTTGATGTCGATCTGCACAAAATGGTCAGGCATCATTCCGGACGGCTGTCCGGCAACGCGCTGCTACGGACGGTCATTCGAACATTGATTGCATGCCTGCAGCCGTCAAATTGTGTCGGCCGGATGGGTGGCACGCAATTTGCCGTTCTCCTCACATCAACCACGAAAGCGGAAGCGATGAGGGCGACGGAAGAGTTTCTGGAAAAAATGGAAGAGATGAATGTCGGTATTTTTCTCGACGTGAGTTTTTCCGAGATATCGCCCGCTATCGGAATTTGCGGTGACTGGCTCAAGCAGGCCAATATTGATCTGCGCGCCGCAAAAGAATCTGACCACAGCAGACCGTATCAGGAATCTGACGATCGTCTTAACGGTACAGGTTGATATGATTGAAAGGCATCGGTCACCATGCATGATGCCAGGGCGGAAGAGATAGTTTTGTTGCCATTATGTGCAATGCATGGCTAATTGCGTCGACAATGTAATTCCAAGCAAAGGAACCGATCATGGCAACCGCGATCCAAAACCATGAATCCGCAATCGACGTCAGTCCCGGATTCGCTATCCCGGACCCCCATGATATAGATAGTCTTCAAGGCAAAGTGTCTGACACCGAGTGGCAGTTGCGCTGTGATCTGGCGGCGACCTACCGGCTATGTGCCATGCACGCCTGGACCGATCTGGTGTTCACCCATATCTCTGCGCGCTTGCCCGACGAAGACGGTGAGGAGCGGTTTCTGATCAATCCCTATGGCGTGCTGTTTGACGAAATGACTGCATCTGCATTGGTGAAGATCGATCTCGATGGCAATATCAAGCAGGATACACCCTATTTCGTCAATCCCGCGGGCTTTACCATCCACAGTGCGGTCCACAGCGCTCGCGAAGATGCCGGCTGCGTGATCCACGTCCATACGCCTTATGGCATTGCCGTGTCCGTTCAGAAGGCCGGGCTTAGACGCTACACGCAATTTGCGATGCAGGTCCATGATGACCTCGCATATCACGATTATGAAGGCATTGCGCTGGATCTGGATGAGCGGGACCGGCTGATCAAAGATCTCGGCGAGAAGAACCTGCTGATTTTGCGCAACCACGGTACGCTAACGGTCGGCCAGAATTGCGCGCTCGCCTTTCTTCGCATGTATATTCTCGAAAATGCCTGCAAGACGCAGATACTGGCGCAATCGGTCGGCGACGAAGAGCATCTTCACGAGGATAGTGAAGACATGGGGCATCGCGTGTACCAGCAGGCGTCTCCTGCTTTTCAGAAAGGGCTGGGCGACAATCTGATCTGGCCGGGGCTGATGCGGAAGTTGCAGCGCACCAATCCGGGGCATGATCACTAGAGATCAAACGGCTGGCGGGAGAGAATTTCGACTTTCTTGTTCTCGAACACGGCAGATCCGAGTTCCTGCTTCTTGTCCATCAGCAGGTCGTCGCGCTGGCGGACCATTTCGATGATCGGATCATGAAAATGCTGGACGGCGGCAGTCAGCCAGTCGTTGACCAGCGGATCACCGGGCGCGCCCGTCATGTCGAAGTTGCGCAGCCTTGACGCAATGGCTTCGGCCGGCATCATATATTCATAGGTGACCCAATAGTTGGTCGTGAACCAGCTGATCGGCATGCCGTCCAAGCCGAAGCTGAGCGCCCCGAAATGCACGACGCCTTGCGTGTTCTTGCCATTGGGCAATTTGGCGGGGGGCTGGTAATAAGGTTCGACACCGTCAAATAGGTGGAGCGGCAGGAACATGTGGAAATGCCCATGTTCGCCTTCTTCGCGTTCTTCCGGCTTGTGCGCATGGTAGAACCAGCGCGACTTGTTGCCAGGCGCGATGCAATCCCCTTTGGGATAATGCTGATATTGAACGAAAGGGGCGTCTGCCGGCACCACTCTGGGTACTAGCGAGACGCCCTCTTTAGCTATCTGGCTCGTAAGCTCAAACAGCCTTTCTAATGCATTTTCCAATGCGGAATAAGCTGGGCTTACTCGGTAACAGCTTCTTCAGCAGCACAAGCGGCATCGCCAGCTGCTTCTTCAGCGGCACAAGCAGCTTCTTCGGTTGCTTCTGCAGCGGCACATGTTGCGTCTTCAGCAGCACAGGTTGCTTCTTCAGCGGCACATGTTGCTTCTTCAGCAGCACATTCAGCTACAGCAGCAGCGTCGTCAGCCTGTTCTGCACATGCAGAAAGAGCAGGAACAGCAAGTGCAAGGCCACCGGCTACAGCGAGCATTTTACGAAAATTTGTTTCGGTAGTCATTTAATATATCCCCTTTGGATGAACTAGACTTTTCCCTTTATCTGCAAAAATATGGCGATGGCAAGTCTATTTCGTAAATATTGCATTAATCTGAGAGATGGCCGCAAGGTGCCCCGGTTCCGGACACTCAATTCGTCCAACCGCCTATACCATGGTGACAGGACGGGATATTATCGCTCGACTCCGCGTATCTTGCCCCATTGCCGGGTTACCGTATAGCCCAGATAGCCGGTGCCGAAGAGAGCGTAGAGCGGTTCGGGTATCCCGGCGAGATAGGCGTTCATGCCGGCGGCGATATCGCGGGCAGCCTCTGGCCGGAACGCGGCAATCAGCCCCATGGGTACCGACCAGAGCAGCAGAAAATACATGACATAGAGAAAACTCGGGCGCGCCCGGCTTGTCCAGAGATCGGTCGATTGCGCCTCCGCAAGTATGGCCGACATCTGGACGCGCACTTCCTCCAGTTCCTGGCTGCCTTCCAGTTTGATAAGCTCAAGCTTGGCTCTGTCCCGAGCTTCCTTGTCCGGCAATATCCTGTCTATGATGCTGGAAAGGGGGCCAACGAGTGTTGAGAGAATGGACATTTTTCAAGATTCCTTTCGAGGGAGCGGGTTTCAAAGTTCGTCAAAGTTCGGGCCAAGGACGGGGGGCGCTGCGAGGGTTGTTAAGATGGAGTCTGAAGAGTTCCGCTAATCTTGACGAACTTTACACTGTTATAGGAAAGATTGATTTGGGGCCGAATTCAGCCGATCCGGTTGGCGAGCCAGCCATATAGGAAGGCTTCATTGGCCGGCCGTTTCTCGCTCAGCTCAACATAGCGTGCCCCCTGGAGTGCTTCGATCGCTTTAAGCAATACTGCTTCGCCCCTGGGTCCCCGTTTGCCGAGGAAGGCGTCAACCGCAGCCAGTGTCTTGCTGCCGATTTTGTGATCGACTGCTATATCCTGATAGTCGCGCCGGTTTCGATTGAGCGCATTGAGCGCGCGCTGAAGAAAGCCGGTGGCGGTTCCGGGCCCCATATTGATCCCGGTATCAAAAAGTTCGGCCGCGATATCCGGTGCCCGTCTGGCGACCCGGTCAAAACCGGGTCGAACCCAGTATTTGCGTTTGTAAATCGCTGCTGCGGCCGCGCGCGGGAAATTCCGCATATCGCCCGTATAGCCATGTGCCCGTGCGACCGCTTCGGTCACTCCCCACCGGGTAGGCCCGCCCCGGTCGGCGGGATGATCGGAGAAATCACCTTCCAAGATCATGACTTTTTCAATCAGCGTATCGATATCCGGAATATTGGGCATGGAGCAAAGACCTTTCTGAGTGGAACGACTCCAAATATAACCTATTTGGTTATTTGTAGGAAAGGGCAGGGCAATAATAGGCAATCTGATCGGACTGCCACGAGGCTGGAAAACGCGATAACGGCGTATTTAGGTAGGTTTACGGAGTTATTTCTCCCTTATCCGAGCCTATCTGCAGTGCATATTCAACCAGATCAGAAGGACCCCCAGAGATGTCATTGCATATTGGCGACACCGCCCCGGATTTCACTGCCGACAGCACCATCGGAGAGATTAGCTTGCATGAATGGGCAGGCGATAGTTGGGTATTCTTTTTCAGCCATCCTGCCGACTTTACGCCGGTTTGCACCACCGAAATGGGCCGGACGGCGCAGCTGGCTGACCAGTTCGCGGCCCGCAATACCAAGCCCTTGGGGCTTTCGACCGACACCGCAGCGGAGCATCTGAAGTGGATATCCGATGTCAATGAAACGCAGCATACCAGCCTGCAATTTCCGATTGTCGCGGATCCGGATCTCAAGATTGCTAAGCTCTATGACATGATCCATCCCGAAGAGAGCGAGACCGCTGCGGTGCGTTCGGTGTTCATCATCGATCCCGATAAAAAGCTGCGGTTGACGATGACCTATCCGATGAATGTCGGGCGCAATTTTGATGAGATATTGCGGGTGATTGATGCGTTGCAGCTTTCCGACGCGAAAAATATCGCGACGCCCGCAGACTGGAACCCCGGCAAGAAAGTCATCATTCCGCCGTCGATCAAGAATGACGAGGCCAAAACACTCTTTCCCCAGGGATGGGATGAGCTGCGCCCCTATCTCCGTCTGACCGACGTTACTTGAGGAACGTCGCTATGGAAGGGGGCAAGATCACTGAAATCCGGGAAGCCGTCGGGATATTCGACACGGAAGAGACGTTGCAGGCTGCGATTGATGATCTCCTGTGTCATGGTTTCGATCGTGCTGAAATCAGTGTGCTTGCCCCGGTGACTGCGGTCGAGGAAAAGCTCGGGCATCGCTTTGAATCGGTTGCAGACATCGAAGACGAACAGGGGATATCGGCAAAAATGTATGTCCCGCTTGAGACGATCGGCGATGCCGAGGGCGCTGTTATCGGCAGTTTGATGTATGTCGGCGCATTTGCCGGAATCGTGCTTGTTGCGTCAGGAGGCGCTCTGGCCGCTGCTCTCGCAGGCTTGGCCCTTGGCGGTTCCGGCACTGCCCTTGGCGTTGCTCTGGCGCACTTTATCAAGCAGCATCATGCCGATTATATCGCAGATCAACTGGAAAAAGGCGGTCTTCTGCTATGGGTAAGGACGTGGAATGAACAGGATGAGGCAAAAGCGACTGAATTGCTCTCTGCGCATTCCGGCCATGACGTCCATGTCCACGGTTTCCCGGCCAAGACATAATATCTCGACTACGCAATATTGCGTATCGCGCGGCCCATGTCATTCGTCCACAGGGTGGGGATGACCTGGAAAACAATTCGCCTCGAACTGGCCCGAACCGCTGACCATCCCGATGGCTCGTCAGCCCATTCCTACGTGTTTCGTGTTCCGCTGGATGATGCGGGATTCATTGAACCCGAAGCGCTGAAAAAGGCCGATAAACGCCCGATTGTGCGGCGTTTCTGGCCGGGTGAGGCCGATCAGAGCGGCGTTGTGATCGCCACTGACAAGGGCTGGGCCTTTTCCTATAAGGTCGGCGAAGATGATGACGAAGTGATATTCCGGCTCAAGGAACATCCGCTGAAAGTTGGCGAATATCTGACCATCACCGAAGCGGATGGCAGCGAGTTGCCGTTTCGCGTCATCAGTTGTCACGAATAGACCCGGATATAGCGGTTAGGGGAGGATATATGTTGAAGAAAATGAACATCGTCGGCTTGGCATCAATCGCCGCACTGGCGCTGACCATGACGAGCAGTCCTGCCGCAGCGGAATGTGTGATTGGCTCTGCGCCGCTGTTCGATCCGTTTGCGCCCTATAAGGAGCCCGGGGCCATCATTCACAAGGAAAGCGGTTTCATATTTCCGGCGACCATCGCCGGTTTCCGCCGCCAGTGTGAAATGACAACCGATTTCTCCGGCAATAATTTCGAGATCGGATATGTGCGCGATTTTGACGATGATGAAATCGAAATCAAGATCGGTATCATTCATCTCGAAGAGCTGAATGCCGAAGATCATTACAAGATCGTAAAGCCTGACATGCTTTCCCGTTATTCCAATGCTGCCAGTCTGTCGGAAGGGGATTATTTCGTCTCCGGACGGCCCGATATTGCTGCCTATCAGGGTATTTTTGACGGAGACAAGGATGGTGTGCCCTGGCATTTTAGCGTCACGGCGCTCGACTATGGCTATTGGGATGCGCGTTTGACGGCCTCCTATCCGCAGGAGATCGACAGCGCCGCGCAAGAGGCGATCATGGAACTGATCACGGCCTTCCAGTGGCAAACACCGACCAGTGAAAATGGGGAGGGCGTGGCGCCTTGAAACGTATCGCGGTAATTGATGGCCATCCTGACCCGAGCCCCAGCCGCTTTGGTCATGCCATCGTTTCCGCTTATGTCGAAGCGGCCCGTGCCGCGGGACATGAAGTCCGGGAAATCCGTCTCGCCGGCGAGAATATCCCGATCCTGGAAAGCCGCAAGCAATGGCTCGAAGAGGATGTGCCTGCTGCCGTCCGGCCGGGTCAGGACGCGATCAAATGGGCCGAGCATATCGTCTTCTATTATCCGCTGTGGATGGGTGACATGCCGGCCTTGCTGAAGGCGTTTATCGAACAGGCCTTTCGCCCCAATTTCGCTCTCGACTATGGCGATGAGGGCAGCAAGCAATTGCCGAAGAAACTGCTGCGTGGTCGTTCGGCGCGGATCATTGTCAGCATGGGAATGCCGGCTTTGTTCTACCGCGCCTATTTCGCATCGCACAGCGTCCGCAGTTTCGAGCGCAACATTTTGAAGCTGACCGGAATTCAGCCGGTTGCCACGTCTTTGATCGGCAATGTCGACAGCGGTGAAAAGCACCGCGCACGCTGGCTCAGACGGATTGCAGCCCTTGGCGAAGCTGGCGACTGAATGCGCAGGATATCGGTCTATATCCGTATTAACCCTTATACAGCCGGTGCTTGGCTCTCGCTAGTCTCTGGCGCATAACATTTCATTACAGTGGATGGGATGAAAAGAGGAGACAATGTATGAAGTCCGTGCTGCTATATATCGCCGATGATACAGGCTTGGAGGCCCGGCTTCAGGCGGCGCTTGACCTGACCCGTTCGCTGGACGGGCATCTTCATTGTTTGCGCGTCAATCCTTACAATACGCCAGTGGCTTTTGATGGCATCACGGGCATGTCGGTGATGTATGATGTCAGCGAACTGTCGCGGGAATTGAACAAGCAGTTGCGCGCGAAGATCGAGGGCCAATTGGCCGGTGAGGACGTGTCCTGGGATTATCGCGAAGAAACCATGGATCCGTCCCGTGGGGTTTCGAGAAACTCCGCTTTATCCGATATCATTGTTCTGAGCTCCGCTGGCGGCGACAAGGAAAATGCGCTGCCGCTCGGAATTTTGGGTGATGTCCTGTTCAACGTGACCGCTCCGGTCGTCGTGCAACCCGATAATGTGAAGAAATTTGATGCTTGCGGCCCGGCTCTGGTCGCCTGGAACGGCAGCTTCGAGGCCGGAAATGCTTTGAGGGCAGCGGTGCCCTTGCTGAAAATGGCCAGCGATGTTCATATATTGACGGTCGAGGAAGACAAGGATCACGATCTTCCGCAACTCGCCGCTTCGGAATATCTTGCCTATCATGGCATCAAATCAGAAATTCACAGCCCGCCGCCAAGCAAGGCTCCGGTTGATGCCACGCTTCTGTTCGAAGCCAAAAATGTCAACGCGGAATATCTGGTGATGGGGGCTTACGGGCACAGCAGGGCGAGAGAATTTCTATTTGGCGGTGTCACGCGCAACCTCTTCAAGGATAGCCCGATACCGCTTGTCGTTTCCCACTGAATGATCAAGAATCGCATTTCGGACAGATCAGATTTGCTTATGACAATATCCGCGCTTTGTGTAGGGTTCTCATATTCGCTATTGGCGATGGTACATCCAGGGGATAGACACAGTCCGTGCGCGAACCGACCATCCTTGATACAAAGCAGCTTTCCTATCTGGAATCCGTTCTATCCGGGCTGCCGCATTGTGTCATGATTGTGGGTCGCGATCTGCAGGCGATTGACTGCAGCGCTGCCGGTCTGGATATTCTGGGTATTGCCAGCTTCGCGGAACTCCCGCAGGGCGCGCCGGGAACCTGTGTGGTGCCGCACCATCGAGCGTTTTTCGCGGAAGCCACGC
>CAJQNR010000018.1 GCA_905479715.1 uncultured Sphingorhabdus sp. | reverse complement strand
GCCGGAACCGAGCGGCCCCGTCCAGTCGGGCAGCGTCCAGTCGAGCAGCAGAAACCTGGCCCGGTCGGCAAGCCCGAGCGCATCCGCATTATTATGGGCGATCTGCAAAGCGGCGCTGCTTGCATCGATACCCAGACCGCTCGCCGCGGGAAATTCGCTAAGCGCGGCGAGCAAAAGCGCACCACTGCCTGTGCCCAGGTCCAATATCCTGTGCGGAGGCTCTGCTGCCAATAGACAAAGTGCTTCCTCGATCAGCAATTCGCTGTCGGGTCGGGGAATCAGGACGTCCGGCGTGACCAGAAAATCAAGCCCCCAAAATTCCTTCTTGCCGATGATATGGGCAATCGGCTCGGATGTCCGGCGACGCCCGACCAGCGCAGTAAATTCCGCCGGCGCGGTCAGTTGCGGCAATTTCAATAACAGCTCGGCCCGGTCGATCTGCAATGCATGCGCCATCAGCAATTCCGCATCGAGACGGGGGCTGTCGGAAATTTCGGCCAGCAACTGCGCTGCCTCACGCAGTGCCCCGGTGGCATCAGCCATCCAGATTGGCCAATCGGCTGGCTTCGTCTTCGGCGATCAGCGAATCGATCAATTCGCCCAGCGCGCTGCCTTCGATGATTTCCGGGAGCTTGTGCAGCGTCAGGTTGATCCGGTGATCGGTGACCCGGCCCTGCGGATAATTATAGGTGCGGATTCGCTCCGAACGATCGCCCGAACCGACCATCGACTTGCGCGCTTCGGCTTCCTCGCTCTGCACCGCGTCGCGTTCCTGCTCATAGAGCCGCGCCGCCAGCACCTTCATGGCCTGCGCCTTGTTCTTGTGCTGCGATTTGCCGTCCTGGCATTGCACCACAAGACCGGTTGGCAAGTGGGTGATGCGGATCGCGCTGTCGGTCTTGTTGACATGCTGACCGCCGGCGCCGCTCGCCCGATAGGTGTCGATGCGGAGGTCTTCGGTGCGGATTTTCACATCCACTTCTTCCGGTTCCGGCAGAATCGCAACCGTCGCCGCCGAGGTGTGAATACGCCCGCCACTTTCCGTTTCCGGAACCCGCTGGACCCGGTGGACGCCGGATTCGAACTTCAGCTTGGCGAATACGCCTTTGCCCTGGATATTGGCGACAACTTCCTTGAACCCGCCAACCTCGCTGGCGTTGGCGGAAATCATTTCGACCTTCCAGCCCTGATCCTCGGCATAGCGGCTATACATGCGATACAGATCGCCGGCAAAAAGCGCCGCCTCATCGCCACCTGTGCCAGCCCGGATTTCGAGCATCGCCGGGCGGTCGTCGGCGCTGTCTCTGGGCAGCAGTTGCAGCGCGAGAGCATGTTCAGCCTTTTCAAGCGCCTTCCTGACGCCGTCGACCTCATCGGCCGCCATCGCCTTCATCTCGGCATCATCGCCGGCGAGCATTTCGGCCAGCCCTTCCTGCTCGTCGCGCAGATTTTTCACCTGCGCAGCGGCTTGCGCAACTGGCTCGATCTCGGCATATTCCTTGGATACGGCGACAAATTTATCGCTGTCGAGATCGCCGGACGCCATCATCGCCTGCAATTCGGCAAAACGTGCCTCGATCTGTGCGATCCTTTGAGGGGTAATGGCGGTCAACCATCCTCTCCCAGCTGTGCCACATCCTGCTCCAGATCATTCAGATCCGCATCAAGATTCGTGAGGTCATCGGAAAATCTCAGGTCCCACATTTTTTCGATGATTTCCGTAACATCCAGTCCAGTCTGCTCACCTGTCTCCAGATTTTTGAACTGCAGCTTGCCGGACGCCAGCTCGTCTTCGCCAATGATAATCGCCGCCGAGGCACCGGCCTGATTGGCGCGCGCCATGCGTTTCTTGAATTTTCCGCTTCCGAATATATCGGCTGAAAACCCGGTTTTGCGCAGCTCGTTCGTCACCGACAGCGCCTTGACCGTGGCATCATCACCCATCGGTACGATCGCCAGCTCCAGCGATGCTTCCGGCATGTCGGTGAGCAACATGCCCAACCGCTCGATCCCGGCAGCCCAGCCAACAGCTGGGGTCGCGGGGCCACCGAGAGTCTCGATCAATCCGTCATAGCGTCCGCCCGCCAGCACTGTGCCCTGGGCGCCGAGCCGGTCGGTGACAAATTCAAACGCGGTGTGCCGATAATAGTCCAGCCCCCGCACCAAACGGCTGTTGCGTGTCCAGGCGACGCCGCAGGCATCCAGCCCTTCGGTGACCTGCGCGAAAAATTCCTTCGCTTCGCTCGACAGATAGGCATCGATATCCGGCGCCGCATCGGCAATCGGCCGGTCCTGCCGTTCCTTGCTGTCGAGTATCCGCAACGGATTGCGCTCCAACCGGTCCTGACTGTCCTCGGACAGGTCGTTGCGATGCGCCTGAAAATGCTCGACCAAGGCGTCCCGCCAGGCATCGCGACTTTCGGCATCGCCCAATGTATTGAGCTGCAAGGTTACGCCATCGGCGATCCCCAGCTCGTTCAATAGCTGATCGGCAAAGCACAATAATTCGACATCCGCCGTTGCCTCGCCCGCGCCGATAATCTCGGCATCGAGTTGGTGAAACTGCCGGTAGCGTCCCTTTTGCGGCCGCTCGTAGCGGAACAATGGTCCGTGCGCCGAGAGTTTCAGCGGCATATGCTGCTGCCAGCCATTGGTCAGGAATGCGCGCGAAATACCCGCGGTAAATTCCGGCCGTAGGGTCAGGCTGTCGCCGCCGCGGTCCTCGAAGCTGTACATTTCCTTGGACACAACGTCCGTGGTCTCGCCAAGCGAACGGGCAAAAACCGCGGTCGGTTCAAACACCGGCATTTCGACTCCCTTGAAACCATAAAGCCGCCGCACGCGCTCGAACGTCTCGACGACGTGGCTGAACCGCTCCTGATCTTCGCCAAATATATCCTGCGTGCCGCGCACGGGCTGGGGTGTCTGTATCTTTGCCATAGGGAGCGCTTTAGCCAGTGAAGCGGCAAAGCGGAAGTGGCTTATTTCCACCAAGCCTCTGGACGAAAGTAGCAAAAAGCTTCATTTGATCGCCTTCGTCATCATAGGGATTTTCTGAATATGCGTCTGGTCGGCATTTTGGGTCTGTTTGCGGCCCTCTCCATTTCTTCAGCAGCAACAGCGATGCCGGACAAGCTCAGCAAACCGGACTATATTGCGCCTCAGGACACCATCCCCGCACCGCAAGACATTGCCTATCCCGGCACCATGACCCTCCAGGTAGACGCCCGCGATCACGCGCAGGGCATATTCCGCGTTACCCAGACGATTCCGGTGGAACAAACTGAAAATGGAACGGGACGGCTGACCCTGCTTTATCCCGAATGGCTTCCCGGCAATCATGCGCCCCGCGGCGAAATCGAGAAGATTGCCGGACTCGAATTTACCGCCAATGGCGAAAAACTCGCGTGGATCCGCGACGATGTCGATGTGTTCGCCTTTCATCTGACCGTGCCCGACGGGGTTTCGCAAATAACCGCAAAATTCCAGTTTGTCTCCGCCACCACCAGTAGCCATGGCCGCATTGTCATGGCGCCATCAATGCTCAATCTGCGCTGGCATCAGGTTTCGCTTTATCCCGCTGGCTATTTCGTGCGTCAGATCCCGGTCGAAGCGACCGCCATCTATCCCGATGGCTGGCAGGCGGCGACCGCCCTGCGGCCGAAATCCCAGAATGGCAGCACGGTCGTCTATGAAAAGACCGATTATGACACCTTGGTCGACAGCCCGGTTTTCGCCGGACGATATTTTCAGACCCATCAGCTGACCAGCCGCGTACATCTCAACATTGTCGCGGATGATGCGAAATTCCTGAAGCCCAAAAAAGACCATCTCGCTCCGCATATCAAGCTGGTCAAAGAGGCCGAAGCCCTGTTCGGCAGCCATCCTTATGACCGCTATGATTTTCTGCTCGCACTGACCGAAGAGATGGGCGGCATTGGTCTGGAGCACCATCGCTCCTCCGAAAATGGTGTTGACCGGGAATATTTCACCGGCTGGGACAGCGGCCCGGGCCGTCGCAACCTGTTGCCGCACGAGATGACCCATGCGTGGAACGGCAAATATCGCCGCCCGCAAGGGATGTGGACACCCGATTTTCGGCAACCCATGCGCGACCGCCTGCTCTGGGTCTATGAAGGACAGACGCAATTCTGGGGCTATGTGCTCGGCGCCCGGTCCGGTCTCTATTCGAAGCAGGATACGCTGGACGCATTGGCGGCCATCGCAGCGGGGATCGACCAGCGGGTCGGACGAAACTGGCGTCCGTTGATTGATACCACGCTTGATCCGATCATCGCGGCGCGACGACCGAAACCATGGACCAGCTGGCAGCGATCCGAGGATTATTACAACGAAGGCTTGCTGATCTGGCTCGAAGCCGACCAGATCATCCGCCGCGAATCAGGCGGCAAGAAGTCCCTGGAAGATTTTGCCCGGACCTTTTTCGGCGGCAAGAATGGCGATTGGGGCGTGGTGACCTACGAACAGTCGGATGTTATCGCTGCGCTCGACAAGGTCCAGCCTTATGACTGGGCCGGTTTCATTGAAGAACGCGTCTACCAGACTGGCACAGAAGCCCCAAAAAACGGGCTCATCCTCGGCGGCTATCGTCTCGTCTATGTCGACAAGCCCAGCGCCTATATTATGTCCAATGACAAACGCCGCAAACAGCTCGATCTCAGCTACAGCATCGGCCTGATCATGGGCGCCAAGGGCACGATCAAATCGGTAATCTGGGACAGTCCGGCGTTCAAGGCCGGTCTCAAACCCGGCCTCACCATTTCAGCAGTCAATGGCAAGGCCTATAGCGACGAAGCGCTGAAACAGGCGATCGAGGAAAATCGCGGGGCAAAAGGCACAATCGAAATTTTTGCCAAAAATGGAGAGGCCTATCATAATTTTATGGTCGACCATTCCGACGGCCTGCGCTATCCGGCGCTGGAAAAAATCACCGGAGAGGGTGCTGATCAAGAAGGCGGCATAGACCGGCTATTGCAGCCAAAAACCAGATAAGGACCACCTTGTTCCATGGATATTACCAAACTTGCAATCGGCGATAATCCGCCGGAAAGTCTGAACGTCGTTATTGAAGTCCCGGTTGGCGGAGAACCGGTAAAATATGAATTTGACAAGGAAACGGGCGCGCTGTTCGTCGACCGTATCCTGCATACTCCGATGCGCTATCCGGCCAATTACGGATTCGTGCCGCACACTTTGTCGCCCGATGGTGACCCGCTTGATGCGCTGGTTGTGGCGCGTTCACCGTTCATGCCTGGCTGCGTCGTGCGCTGCCGGCCAATTGCGGTGCTCAACCTCGAAGACGAACATGGCGGTGATGAAAAACTGCTCTGCGTTCCGATTGACGCAACCTTCCCTTATTATCGCAAGATCGACGAAGGCAACGACCTGCCCGAAATCGTGATGCAGCAGATCGAACATTTCTTCACCCACTATAAGGATCTCGAGCCCGAAAAATGGGTCCGGGTTGGCAAATGGGGCGATGCCGACGAAGCCAAGCGCGTCGTACTCGAAGCGATTGAACTGGCGAAATCCAAGAAATGAGCGCCAACCGGTTGATTTGGGGGGCTATAGCGCTGTCGGCACTCGCCGGCTGCGCAACCCCCGAAACCCGGGTGCGCAACGGCCTGATGAGCGCCGGTCTGTCCGCACCCGTATCGACCTGCATGGCAGACCGGATGGTTGATCGCCTGTCGCTCGGGCAACTGAGCAAGCTGAACGGTTTGGGCAAGCTCAGGAAAAGGGAACCGGGCGATGTGACGTTCAAGGAATTTGTCAAGCAGACCCGTTCGCTGCAGGATCCGGAAATCGTCGGCGTAGTCACGTCCTCCGGGTTAATTTGCGCGGTTAAATAGGCGCGCTGCCCGGATGTCCGGTATCTTCATCCGACTGGCGACCGCAGATGATGCAGCGAAACTACCGGATATAGAGCGATCGGCGGGCCAAGCCTTTTTGGCGACACCCGGTCTGGAATGGATTGCCGAGGACGCAGTGATGTCTGCCGACTTGCATCAGATATACATTGATGAAGGCACGGTCTGGGTCGCCACCACGGACAAACGCTGCATCGGATTCATTACAACCGCAATATATTCTGACGCCTTGCATATAGTCGAACTGTCGGTCGAGGATGGGCATCAAGGCAAAGGTATCGGACGACATTTGCTGGAAACAGCGAGAGAATATGCGACGGAAAGCGGTATCAAGGCCCTCACCCTGACAACCTTTCGGGATCTGGCGTTCAACGAGAAATTTTACCAGAAGCTGGGCTATCAAACGCTGGACGAGGCCGAAATGCCGGCACGACTCGCGGACATACTCGAAGCGGAAATCGAGAACGGCCTGCCCGGCGACCGGCGCTGCGCGATGCAACTGACCCTGTGAAAGCACTACCCTGAAAGGCATTTCTCCAAAATCGCGGCCTTCGGTCTACCTCGATCTTGCCAGATCCCGGACCCGCGCTTTCTAGCAAATGGTACGGCAATTCAGCGGATAGAATTTTCTTCCCCTGTTCCTGTGGTTCTCCCGATTTGCGCAAACATTGCCGATTGCTGTCAATATGATGCCCGAGACCGGACCGGGACATCTGACAATTATCACGAATCAGGGTGGAAATAGGGCCCTGACTGTGCTTTAGCCGAGCCAATTATTCACTTGTCTTGAGATTCAAGACCTCCATTTAGAAAGGTGCTTACCCTTCCCATGAACATCCATGAATATCAGGGCAAGGAACTGCTTGCCAAACACGGTATTGCTGTTCCTGCCGGCTATGCCGCACTCACCGTTGACGAAGCGGTTGCCGCAGCCGAAAAACTCCCCGGACCGCTTTATGTTGTAAAAGCACAGATCCACGCGGGCGGACGCGGCAAAGGCAAGTTCAAGGAACTCGGCCCTGATGCAAAAGGCGGCGTACGACTGGCCAAATCGATCGACGAGGTCCGCGCCAATGCAGAAGAAATGCTCGGCAATACTCTGGTCACTATCCAGACCGGCGATGCGGGCAAACAGGTCAACCGCCTCTATGTCACCGACGGCGTTGATATCGAGAAGGAATTCTATCTCTCGATGCTCGTCGACCGGGCCAGTGGCCGCGTTGCTATGGTCGTATCGACCGAAGGCGGCATGGATATCGAAGAAGTCGCTCATTCGACTCCTGAAAAAATCCGTACGATCACGATTGATCCGGCGCAGGGCTTCATGCCACATCATGGCCGGGCGATTGCGTTCGCACTGCAGTTGAAAGGCGACCTCAACAAGCAAGCACAGAAACTGGGCAAACAGCTCTATGACGCCTTCATGGCGATGGACTGCGAAATGGTCGAAATCAACCCGCTGGTCGTTACGGAAGATCAGCAGTTGATCGTGCTCGACACCAAGATGAGCTTCGACGGCAACGCGCTGATGCGCCACCCCGATCTCGCTGCGCTGCGTGACGAAACCGAAGAAGACCCGGCAGAAGTCGAAGCCAGCAAATCCGACCTCGCTTACATCAAGCTCGACGGCAATATCGGCTGCATGGTCAACGGCGCTGGTCTCGCGATGGCAACGATGGATATCATCAAGCTCAACGG
>CAJQNR010000017.1 GCA_905479715.1 uncultured Sphingorhabdus sp. | reverse complement strand
GTATCACGACATCATCCGCCAGAACCGTCTCGACCGCTCTGACAAAAGCTGTCGTCGCCGGCGCAAAAATGCAGGCAGGGTTGGTCATTTTGGCGACATGTGAAAGCCGCGCATAATCGGATGCGAGAGCAAAGGCCGGACTGACCGGCGTATGGATGACCCGCGCGGCATAGCAGGCGAATTTGACAATCGCCGAATCGATCGAATTTTCCGCCAGCACCATGACAGCGCGCCCGGCCGGTACATTCTCGATCAGCCATGTCGCGAGCGAAGCAATCCGCTGGCCGAACGTGGCATAGTCCAGCGTCTCCCATTCCCCCTTCGCGTCGCGCTGCGCCAGCGCAATCGTACCGGCATTTTTCTCGGCGCTCTGGAAAAAAGCCCGCGCGACATTGGTTTCCCGATCGGGCAGCGGGATGTTCGATTTGAAGACGATGGTCCCGTCGTCCTGCCGGTCCACATCAAGATCGACGGGCATGAATTCCGCGTCGCGGAACGGCGCGGTTCTGAAATCTGTCATTGCAACCTGACCTATCGAGCCGGTCGGGCGATGAGTTCTTTGACCTGCTCTGGATAGGGATTGCCCGCCTTCATATGGCTCATGACACCCGAGTCGACATAATCGCGCCAGCCACTGATCTTGTCACCGGAATATTCGATGACCCCGGCATAAGGCGCTGCGACGGCAACGCCGTCTTTGGTGACATATTCATCAACGCCTTCGACGAACAGGCGGTCTGCGGTTTCGGCGGTTTCGAAAATACGCCATTTCACCTTGCCGATCACCCCGCCAAAGCGTTCGAGAAAGGCGCGTGCTTCCTTCTTGCCTCGCACCGGTGGCGCGATAGCGGCTGCATAATGCCAGACAATATCGTCGCTCATCGCATCAATAACCGCATCGATATCCTTGTTTTTCCAGGCCTCGATTACGGTCTTGAACTGTTCAAATCGGCTCGACATGTCGCTCTCTCCAGATGGTATTATGTTTTTTGAGCACGCTGTCAGGGCCATGCCCGCCGTCATGATGATGACCTCGCGGCGACCGATCACGCGGCTTCGCGCTCGACGACGAAGCTGACGGTGGTGGTCGTAGACCCGCCGATATTCAGCGTCTGCGCCCGACGCGCGCCTTCGACCTGACAATCGCCGGCTTTTTCGGTGACCTGATTGGCGGCGTCGAGGACCATGCGAACGCCGGTCGCGCCGACCGGATGGCCGAGACCGATGAGGCCGCCGGACGGATTGATCGGGATCCGGCCGCCCATTTCGATGCTGCCATCCTCGATCGCTTTCCATGCTTCGCCGGGATCGGTTATCCCGAGATGGTCGATTGCCATATATTCGGTCATCGCGAAGCAATCATGTGTTTCGACCATGTCGATGGCTTCGATACCACTCACGCCGGCGCGCGCGCGGGCTTCGTCGACCGCCCGTTTAACCTGGGGGAAAACATAAGGACCATCACTGCTGTTGCGGATTTTCTGCTTGTAGGAAATCGGCGCAGACCGGTGGCCCCAGCCGGAAATGCGCGGTAGGCTTTCCAGAGTCACGCCATGCTCGTCGGCATATTGCTTCGCCCGTTTTTCGGATGCGAGAAACACCACTGCAGCGCCGTCGGTCACCTGTCCGCAATCCATCTTGCGGGTGCGTCCTTCGATGACAGGATTGGCCTCATCATCGATTGTGAAGCTTTTTTCGGTGAAGGCCCAGCCTCGGGTCTGGGCGTTTGGATTGCGTTTGGCGTTGCCGAAATTAATCTCGGAAATCCGCATCAAATGCCCATATTCCAGACCATAGCGTGTTTCATATTCCTCGGCGAGATCGGAGAAGGATCGCGGCCAGATATATTCCGCATTCTGATATTCCTGTCCGCGCCATGCGGCGGCCCCGAGATGATCGGCTGCGACGCGCCCCGGCACATTGCGCATCTGTTCCAGTCCCATGACGCAGGCTAGATCATAACGACCGGCTTCTATTTCCGACATGGCGGCGAGAATGGCGACGCTGCCCGATGCGCAGGCGGCTTCGTGCCGTGCGGTGGGAAGGCCATCGAGCGCGGGATGCGCCTGTCCGAAAAAACCGCCGAGCATTCCCTGTCCGGCAAAAAGTTCCGCAACAAAATTGCCGACATGACCGGTTTCGATATCTTCCGGGTCCAGCTTCGCTTGCGTCAGACCCTTGTCGAGCGTGTCAGAAAATACGGAGGCAATGTCGTTTCCTTGCCGTTCCCAATTTTGAGCAAAATCGGTCTGCCAGCCACCTAGAATATAAACCATGTAAACCTCCCTCTGAGAAGGTATTATTATACAAGTGATGTGCTAATGCAATAGCGTTCCCTGCCAGAGAGCTTCAATAAACCAATGATATCCGCTTTCGCGGGGCAATGATGGTGTAATATGGCGGATTAATAGGAAGGGAAATCTGCGGGTGAAGTGAGGTCACAGGCTAATCGCATCAAAGTCATCTCCATCGCTCTTGCAAACTTTGGCAGCAAAAGGATGGGAGCAATAGAAGAAACCGCTGAGATCGATGTTCTTCTTGGTTACATCGGAAAAACACCGGAGTTCCAAGCAGCTCTAATCCAAGAAACGGCAGGAAAGCTGGTGCGCCCGACATGATAAAAATGGGCACTCAAATCAT
>CAJQNR010000016.1 GCA_905479715.1 uncultured Sphingorhabdus sp. | reverse complement strand
GCCTTGTCATAGCCCAGTTGCGCCGCCGCTTCGGCATAGGTCTCGACCAGATCGGGCGAGGCGACACCGATCAGCTGGCGCTTGACCTTCGCAGGATTGCACAAGGGGCCGAGCAGATTGAAAATCGTCCGGCGGCCGATGGCCTTGCGGATCGGGGCCAGCGGGCCGAGTGCGGGGTGATGGTTGGGCGCGAAGAAAAAGGCGATACCGATGTTGCGCAGGCTCTGCTCGCCATTGGTCGCCGCTTTGGCAAGGTCGAGCCCCAGCGCTTCCAGCGTATCCGCCGCACCCGATTTGCTCGACGCGGCGCGATTGCCATGTTTCGCCATCGGTATCTCGCAGGCGGCGACCACCAGAGCGGTGGCGGTGGAGATATTCAAACTGTGGCTGCCGTCGCCGCCGGTGCCGCAGACATCAATCGCATTGGCGGGCGCATCGACGCCGACCATCCGGGCGCGCATCTCGGCAGCCGCTGCCGCGATCTCGGCCGCAGTCTCGCCGCGGTCGGCGAGCGCAACCAGAAAGGCGGTGATTTCCTCTGCCGAGCAGGATCCTTCCAATATTGCGGAAAAGGCCGCGCGGGCTGTCCCTTCGGACAGGGCATTTGCGGGATCGGGCAAGCTCATGCCTTTTCCTTCGCTTCGATCCCCGCAATCGCCATGAAATTGGCCAGCAATTGATGGCCATGTTCCGTGGCGATACTCTCCGGATGAAATTGCACGCCGTGGATCGGCAGGCTTTCGTGGCGGAAACCCATGACGGACCCGTCATCGGCGGTCGCGTTGACCGGCAGGCAGGCGGGAATATCCTCGACAATCAGCGAGTGATAGCGGGTCGCGACATAAGGCGAGGGCAGCCCGGCAAAGACGCCGCTGCTGTCATGGGTCACCGGCGACGTCTTGCCGTGCATCAATCCGCCGCGCACGACCTTGCCGCCGAAATGCTGGCCGATGCTCTGATGGCCAAGGCAGACGCCGAGCAGAGGTTTGCCAGCATCGGCACAAGCTGCGACCAGATCGAGCGATATGCCCGCTTCATTGGGGGTGCAGGGACCCGGCGAAATCAGGAAGGCCTGTGCACCTGTGGCCAGAGCTTCGCTGGCGGTCAGAGCGTCGTTGCGTTCGACCCGCACCTCCGCGCCCAGTTCCATCAGATAATGGACCAGGTTGAAGGTGAAGCTGTCATAATTGTCGATAACCAGAATCATGAACTGCGTCTAACGGGCCGCGTTTGACCGGCCAAGCAATTTCGTTCTTTCCGCCGTTTGATGCAGTTCAAACGCCGACCAGACAGCGCAATTTTTCGACCAACTGCAATTGTAATTTGCTCACCGAGCGTCCACAATATTATCAAATGAAACCAAAGGATGTTCCTATGAGAACCAGTCATGTCTTTTTATCCGCAGCTGCATCTCTGCTCGCCATCTCGGTCAGTGCACCGGGTTGGGCCGAGGATGTTGCTGCCGAAGCCACGGTCGATGAAAATGCTGCGGCTACAGAAAATGCCGAAATCGGCGCTTGGGGCATTGATCTCTCCGCGCGGGACATGTCGGTAGCACCCGGTACCGATTTCTTCCGTTATGTTAATGGACATTGGCTGGACACGGTGGAGATTCCCGAGGACCGGTCGCGCTATGGTTCGTTCGACATGCTGCGTGAGCGATCCGACGATCAGGTCCATGCGATACTCGACGATCTCGCCGCACGCGGTGACGGCGCCGATCCGCTGGATCAGAAAGTCGGTGCATTTTACGCTGCGTGGATGAACCAGGCTGCGATCGAAAAACTGGGGACCAAACCACTTGAGCCCTATCTTGCCACGATCAATGCCGTCAACGACCGCGCGGGATTGCTGAAACTGTTCGGAACCGTGGGCTATGCCTCCCCGGTGGGCGTAGGCACCTTGCCTGATCCGGCAAATCCTACCCGCTATGTTGTTGCAGCCGGTCAGGATGGACTGGGCATGCCCAACCGCGACTATTATCTCAAGGAGGGTCCGGAATATGACAAGTTTCGCGCGGCCTATCGGGACTATCTGATAAAGATTCAGGAGCTGGCCGGAATCAGCGATGCAGCTGCCAGAACCGACCGGATCATTGCACTCGAAACGGCACTCGCCAAATCGCAATGGGAGCCCGAGCGCCAGCGCGATATCAAGCAGGTTTACAACCCGATGAACCGTGAGCAGTTGATGGCGCTGGCACCGGAATTCGAATGGACCAGCTGGCTTGAAGCCAGCGGCTTTGGCGAGGTCGACACGATCATCGCCGCCGAAACGACTGCTATCACGGCGAGTGGCAAGCTGCTCGAAACCGTCCCGCTCAGTACCTGGAAAGACTATCTGACGGCGCATTTCATCAGCGACAATGCGGCCTATTTGCCAAAGGCGTTCGACGAGGCAAAATTCAATTTCTTCAGCAAGACCCTGCGGGACATTCCGGTCCAGAAAGACCGCTGGAAACGGGGTGTCGATCTGGTCAACAACCATATGGGCGAAGCGATCGGCCAGAAATATGTCGATCGACACTATCCTGCCGAAAGCCAGCGGCAAATGACCGAACTGGTGAGCAATCTGACCGCTGCGCTGGGTGAACGGATCAGCAAGAGCGACTGGATGGACGAGGCGACCCGCGGCGAAGCGCAGAAGAAGCTCGACGCATTTGAACCCCGGATCGGTTATCCGTCGAAGTGGATCGATTATTCACCGCTTGTCGTAAAAGCCGATGATGTGCTCGGCAATGTTCAGCGGGCCGCGCAATTTGCCTTCGATGTTGATCTGGCGCGCTTGCCGCATCCGGTCGATCGCGAATTGTGGGCAATGAATCCGCAAACCGTGAATGCCTATTATAATCCGCTGCTCAACCAGATCACTTTTCCGGCAGCCATATTGCAGCCGCCCTTTTTTGACCCCAACGCCGACCCTGCGGTCAATTATGGCGCGATCGGCGGGGTAATCGGGCATGAAATCGGCCATGGCTTTGACGATCAGGGCCGCCAGTTTGACGGCAGCGGCAAGCTACGCGACTGGTGGACGAAAGAATCCGCAGAGAAGTTCGAAGCGCGGACAAAATTGCTTGGGGAGGCTTATGACAAGTTTGAACCGGTTGAAGGCGTTCATGTAAATGGCAAGCTGACCATGGGTGAGAATATCGGCGACCTGGGCGGGCTTGAAATGGCCTATTCCGCCTATCGCCGCTTTGTTGCCGATCATGGCGAGCAGCCGGTAATCGACGGCCTGACCGGAGACCAGCGATTCTTCCTGTCCTGGGCGCAGGTCTGGCGCGGCAAGTCCCGCGAAAACGCGTTGCGCGAACAATTGCTCACCGATCCGCACAGTCCGCCGGAATATCGGGTAGATGGCGTCGTTCCGAATATTGACGCCTGGTATGCCGCGTTCAATGTCACCCCGGACAGCGCCATGTATATTCCACCAGATAAACGCGTGAAAATCTGGTAGGCAGGATTATGAGCGAACCTGTCACCGTCAATATTCCACATAAGCTGGGCCTGGATGAAGCCAAAAGCCGTATCGGCAGCGGCATCCATACGCTGAGCGATATCATCCCCGGCGCGAGCCTGACCGACCATCACTGGGAAGGGGATCATCTCCACTTTACTTTGGAGGCGGTCGGCCAGCGCATCGGCAGCGAAATGCAGATTCGGGAGGATGAGGTCTACGCGATTTTCGACCTGCCACCGATGCTGGCGATGTTCGCCAACAAGATCAAGGCGAAGCTGCAGAAGGAAGCGCCGAAGATGCTCGAGTAGCGCGACCGTTGAAGGGGCGCTGTATGGCGAAGGCTGCGGGCCGGTTTGCATATAAGGCACAAAGTCACTATCCGATTGGGCTATAGTTCTGCACAAATGGGGGTACAGAGTGAAATATATTGGCCGCGTCGCGCTGGTAAGTGGCTTTTTGTTCTTTGCACAATCGGCGCAGGCCGAGGTGATCATTGGCCCTCGCGTCTCCTATTATTTCGACAACAGCAATTTGCGCACGTCCGATCTGACGAATGAGAATGGGCTGATTGCGTCTTTCGATATCTCGCCAGAGGTCGAGCAATTTCTGGCCCAGACACCGGATGCCAGTTTGGATGTGGAAGACCGGGCATCATCCATCGGCGACCAGATCGCCTATCCGATGATCGGAGCCGCGATCTCGGTTGGCAACGACAAGGACCGGTTTACACTGACAGGAATGTTCGGTTCGGGTTCCGGCAATCGCACGCAAACGCTGATCACCAACAAACGCCTCAACAGTGGCGCGCAGACGATTACAGATCTTCAGGTCATTGATGCGGCGATAGACAATGAAATCGATCGCTACGATATCGAACTGACCTGGCAACGGCGATTGAACGAAAAACTGGCTCTGTCGGGAGGCTTGCGATACGAGCGTCTGGACATTGATGCATCGGGTCAGCTTTCGGCCGATGTTTCGTTCAACATCGACAATTTTGCCAATGCCACACTCAATCCGACACGGCCCGCGCAACCGCCGGTCAGCCTGGGTTTCTCGGATCTGTTGCTCGATACAAAAATCGAGATATTCAGCGCTCGTCTGGGGGCGACAGCCTTTGTCCCGATCGACAATTCGATCACCGCATTTTTCAACGGAATGCTTCATGTCAGCCATCAGCCGGATTATAAAGTCGCGGCTTCTTTGCTCTCGCTAAGTCCCGAAACAGTCATATTTGATGAAGTGGGAGAAACCAGCATCGGTCCCGATATCGCGGTTGGTGTGCAGGCGGGCATTGCGGAGAATATATCGATCGATCTTCGCTATCGGGCAATCTTCTTCTTTCCCGTCTCGGGCGATCTTTCATTCAATGATGCGCGAGCCAATCACGGAGTCAATATCGGACTCTCGTTCCGCCTGTAATCATGTATCGCTTTTCGCTCTTCTCCCTGCTCCTGCTTTTCGTGGCGCTGCCCGGCACGGCGCACTCGGAAACGCGTGCGCTGATTATGGCGTCAAATTATGATCTGCCGGACACCAATTTCGCGCTCTTCCTCGCCAATCCTCTGGCAGATGCTGATCTTGTGGCCAAAGCTCTGGCAAAAGGAGGCGTTAAACATATTTCTCTGATCAAAGAGCCGCAAGTGGAGGATTGGGACGACAAGTTCAAAACTTTTTTGGCCAGCCTCAATCCGGATGATATTGCATTGCTATATTATGCCGGGCACGGGTTTCAGATCGAGGGGCGCAATTATTTTCTCGCATCCGACGGCGTTTCGTTAATCCCGCTTGATCCGATCGTGCAGAAAATGACCGATGCGTCCAAGGGGGCCATCATCATCGTAGATGCCTGCCGCAACAATCCGCTCGCCAACAGCGGAACGGCGGGCAGGATGGAAGTGCGTTCCCTCTCTGGTGCCGGTCGCCAGGTGGAAACTATCACCCTGAACGATATCAAGAATGTGGATTCTGGGTTGGCGCAGCTTGGCGACTTGCGGGGACTATCCACGATAGTGCTTTTCTCGACAGAGCCCGGCAATGTCGCGGAAGATGGTGACGAACCCGGCAAAGGCAGTCCTTTCGCCAAAGCTTTTGCCCGTGAAATCAAGAAACGTCAGTCGCTCGACGAAGTGATGAGAAAGACCGCCGTTCGGGTCAATAAATCCACCAGAGGCCGCCAGTCTCCCTGGCGCCAGGGCGATCTGCCGTTCGACGTGTTTCTGGCCGGAATGCGAAACTTGCCCGTTCCATAGGTTTACAGCCTGAAATTAGCTTGCCTTACGCCGAGGCGATTGATCCGGTTCCCCGCTATGCAGTTCAACCGGTCAACGCCCTCTTTTGCGCCTTTATAGGATCGCGGAAGTCACTGCCCGAACCCGACATCCCGCGCCCGCTTCACAGCTTCTTTTGCCGCCGCCAGCAACGCGCCCGCCTTGGCCCGGCATTCGGCCAGCTCATAGTCGGGATTGCTGTCCGCGACGATGCCCGCGCCCGCCTGCACATGCAGCATGCCGTCCTTCACGATCCCGGTCCTCAGCACGATACAGCTGTCCATGCTGCCGTCGGGGGAGAAATAGCCGACCCCGCCGGCATAGGCGCCGCGGGTTTCGGGTTCGAGTTCGGCGATAATCTGGCAGGCGCGCACTTTCGGTGCGCCGCTGACCGTACCGGCGGGGAAGCCGGCGAACAGGGCGTCGAGCGCATCCTTGTCCGGGGCCAGCTGGCCGACGACGTTGGACACGATATGCATGACATGGCTGTAGAATTCGACCGTATAGCTGTCGGTGACCTCGACGCTGTGCGCGGACGCCACACGTCCGACATCGTTGCGGCCGAGGTCGAGCAGCATCAGATGTTCGGCCCGTTCCTTGGGATCGGCGAGCAGGCTTTCCCTGTTCGCCTTGTCTTCGGTTGCATTTTTGCCGCGCGGACGGGTGCCGGCGATCGGCCGGATGGTGACCTCGCCATCGCGCGCGCGGACCAGGATTTCCGGGCTGGAACCGGTCAGCGCAAAGCCGGGTAGGTCGAGAAAAAACAGGAAGGGCGACGGGTTGATCCGGCGCAAGGCGCGATAAAGCTCGATCGGGGGCAGGGGGAAGGGCGTGGTGAAACGCTGCGCCAGCACCACCTGGAAGATGTCACCGGCCTCGATATAATCTTTTGCGCGCAGCACCATCTCGCCATATTTTTCGGCGGGGACCTGCGGCGAAAATTCTATTTCGTCCGGGCTGAGCGCGTCGAAACCAGCCTGTCCACTGTCTGCCAACCGTCCTTCGACATGCTCGGGACCGATGGGGGCGGAGAGCCCACGCTGCGCTTCATCCAGCCGCTCCCTGGCCGCAGCGATCTTGGCATCGCTGTCGCCATCGGCTTCCGGCCAGACCGGCGCGACCAGAAACAGCTCGTCGGCCAGCCGGTCAAAAATCAAAATCACCGTCGGTCGGACAAACAGCATGTCGGGCAGATCGAGCTCGGACTGCGGTGCGCGCGGAAGCTTCTCGACCAGCCCGATGGTCTCATAGCCGAAATAGCCGACGAGGCAGGCCAGCGCACGGGGCAATTCTTCCGGCACATCCATCTGGCAGGCCTTGACCAGTTTGCGCAAGGCGGAGAGACTGTCGTCGCTTTCGGGAGCAAAGGCCTCGCGGTCGTTGAGCCATGAGCGATTGATCGCGGCCTTTTCGCCATCGGCGCGAAACACCAGATCAGGGGCCAGACCGATCATGCTGTGACGTCCTCTGGTCTCGCCACCTTCAACAGATTCAAGCAGATAGTCGCCGCGGCCCTCTTCCATCAATTTGAGGGCAGCGGATACCGGCGTTTCGGTATCGGCAACCTGCCGTCGCCAGATCAGGGCCGGCTTGCCGCTGTCCAGTGCCGCGCGCGCCGCCTCCGTGCCGAAACTGCCCGTCATGGAGTTATCAATTCCCGCCGAGCAGCTGGTTTTTCAGCGCGGTAAGCGCTTTCTCGTTACGTTCTACGCCAACATCGGCCTTCATCGCGTTGACGAATTGGGAGGTATATTCATTGCCGATCACCTGCTTGAACTGGGTTTGGGTGGCCTGCAGCAAATCGTCGCGTTTCGTGGCATCGCCGCGATTGAGCTTGTCGAGCACAACCACAAACCAGCCTTGATCGCGGGGCGCCGCGAGGGCTTTGGCTGTGCCCTGCGCCATGCTGAACATCAGGCTGATCGGTGCCGGCACCTGGCCCTGCTGGCTTTGCTGGGCCAGTTCCGCCCTGGTCGAACTGATCCGTTCGGGCCGGGGCAGCTTCACACCGGCATCGGCGACGGCCTTGGACAGGGACGTTCCGCTGCTGACCGCTTTCGCAATCTTGTCGGCGACGGCCTTGGCCTTCTTCGCGCCCTGATCAAGCATATAGTCGCGGGTCACGAGCTGTTCGATCTTCGCCAAAGGTGGCGGAGCGGCCTCGGTAATCTCGGAAACGTCGATCGCGGCATATTGCTGGCCGGGAATGATTTCGACGACCTGCGGGTCGGAATCCTCGTCCACCGCAAAGGCGACCGGCAAAATGCGCTGCATCTCCGGGATCGGCTTGTAATTTTGATCATCCGGATTCTGGCCATTGGCGAGAAGCGGCGGGGTCGCTTCGACTTTGAGCTGTTCCGCTTTGACAATGTCGTCCAGTGACGCGCCGTCGGCAAATTCATCCTCCAGACGGATGGTGAGGTCGGCCATGGCTTCTTCGATTTTCGAGCGCGTCAACTCGTTGACAATTTCCGTGCGCACCTGGTCCAGCGTGCGGCCAGGAATCTGCTTGATCTCTTTGACCTTCACGATGTGCCAGCCGAGCGCACTTTGTGCCGGTCCGGCAATAGCGCCCTCTGGCGCCGTGAATGCCGCATTGGCAACCGCCTGCGAGGCGGAATTGATAAAGTCGGCCTTGTTGACAGATCCCACTTCGGCGGCGGACAGGCCGACCGAGCGTGCCGCTTGATCGATCGAAGTTCCGGCATTGATCTTGTCCACCAACGCCTTGGCCGCTGCTTCCGTCGGCACAATAACCTGGGTGAGATTACGGGTCTCGCTGGCCGAATAGCGCGCCTTGTTCAGTTTGTAATAGCCCGCAATTTCCTTTTCGGTCGGTTTGATCTTGTCGTTGAACCGTGACTTTTCGAACAAGGCGTAGCGGATCGTGCGGCGTTCGGGAATCGTGTAGCGGGATGCGTTCTTGGCGTAAAAGGCTTCGACCGCTGCTTTTGCCGGCTTCTCGTTTTTGATGAACGCAACCGACGGAATTGTCGCAATCTGGCCTTCGCGCGATTCCAGCAGCAGAGAGGCGTAGGGAACGACAAGCTTCTGCGGTACCGCTGCGCCAAAACCGGCTGCGGTCAACAGTTGGTCAGCCAGCAGATTGCGGGTAAAATCGTCGCGCAACTGGGTTTCGTTGATCCCTTGCTGCTGCATGGCGCGGCGGAAATTCTCTTCGCTAAACTGTCCGTCCGCACCCTGGAAGGCCGATATGTTCGCAATTTCTCCATCGACCAGACGTTTCCCGGCGGTCATGCCATATTTCGTTCCGAAATCGGCAATCGCAAAGCTGTTGATCAGGCGCTCCAATACATTGTCAAAGCCACCGCCGTTAATATAGGTCTTGAGATCCAGCCCGGTATTTTCCCGTTGCTCGCCACGAAAGGCGTTGTTCACGGACTGGCTGAGCTCTGCAGTGGTCAGCTTGCTGTCCCCGACCTTTGCAGCGGTACCCGTCCCCGTCACGCCGCCAAATGTGCCGCTGCTCGACACGTCGGCGGTGGCAAAGGCAATGGCGATCAAGCCGACGAAACACAAGGTCAGGAAAAGACCGAGTTTCGAGGAAAAAATACGGCGGAAAAAACTGATCATAAAAGAAATATTCCATTGCGCGAGTTGGATTTGCGCTTGCTTTAGGCGGCTTGGCTTTGTGGTTCAAGCAAAAGACTGCGGAAGGAAATTGGCAAGCGGAACGATATTTGATAGCGGATGACCAACAGAAAAACAGAAAAGGCAGAACCCATCATGGCAAACCGCAAATATATTGTCGGCAACTGGAAAATGAACGGGCTGCGCGCTCAGCTTGCCGATATTGCGGCCATTGCGGCCATTGCAGCGAATCATGAGGGGGCCGACGTCGGCATCTGTCCGCCGGCAACATTGATCGCTCCCGCCGCGGAGGCCAATCCGGGGTTCGCCATCGGCGCGCAGGATTGCCATTTTGCCGAAAGCGGCGCGCATACCGGCTGCCTTTCTGCCGCCATGCTGAAGGAAGCCGGCGCCACCTATTCGATCGTCGGTCACAGCGAACGCCGCGCCGACCAGCAGGAAAGCGATGCCGAAGTGAAGGCAAAGGCAGAGGCAGCCCATGCCGCCGGCATGGGGGCAATCATCTGCGTTGGGGAAACCGAAGATGAACGTGATGCCGGACAGGCGATTGACATTGTGACGATCCAGCTGGCCCGTTCCTTCCCCGCCAAGGCCAGCGCAGAATGGCTGACCATCGCCTATGAACCAATATGGGCGATCGGTACCGGCCGGGTACCCGAGGCCAGCGATGTGGCAGAAATGCACGCCGCGATTCGGAAGAAACTGGGAGAATTGATGGGGCAGGGCAGCGACGCGGTTCGCATTCTCTATGGCGGATCGATGAATGGCGGCAATGCCGCGGAATTGCTGGCGGTGCCCAATGTCGATGGTGGCCTGGTCGGCGGCGCGAGTCTGACGGCAGCAAAATTCGGACCGATTATCGAGGCAGCGGCCAAGAGCTAGCGGTCGATTGTCGGCGGGACGAAGTTGGGCCGGCGATGGTCCGCAACCCGGCCTCAAAGGCAATTTAATTTCCAACATTTGGAATAATCTGAGCAATCGAACCGGATTCCGGGCTTTCTTGGCCCGAACTTTGACGAACTTTGGATGGCGCAGGGGCGTCGATCATCGCTTGAACTCGGGCGGGCCAATCGCTATGTGCGCTGCACAAACAAACAGAACACGTCCGGAAAATCCATGTTTCTATTTCTCACCGTTCTTCAAGCCATTGTCGCCGCCATGCTGGTCGGCGTTATCCTGATGCAGAAATCCGAAGGCGGTGGTCTGGGCGTCGGCGGCTCGCCGTCGGGTATGATGTCGGCGCGTGGTGCGGCGGATCTGCTCACCCGGACAACATCGGTATTGGCGGTTTTATTTGTTTCCCTGTCGATCGCGCTGGCGGTTCTGGCGGCAGCAGAAGGCAAGGTCGAAACGATCGATCAGAGCCTGCAACGTGACACCAGTGCGCCGGTTTCCGCGCCTGCGGATGACGTGCCCCTGATCGGTGATGATCCGCTGGCAGCCGCTGCGGCAGCCGCGGCCGAGGGTGATGCTCCTGCGGCCGAAGCGGATAATTCCGTTCCTCTCGATCAATAGGCTTTTCCTCAGGCGACAGACCGGTACTGACACCCTGATCATCGCGGCGTTTGACGCCGCGGTTTGATTCGATGTGCGTCCGGTGATCGAGCAAGGACCAAAGTAAAATAATATTTATTTCACTTTTCCGGATTCGCGGGATTGCCAATTGTGGTGATAACGCCTTAAGCCTTTCCTCCCATGGCGCGATATATTTTCATTACCGGCGGTGTGGTTTCCTCTCTTGGCAAAGGTCTGATGGCAGCAAGCCTCGGTGCTCTTCTGCAGGCTCGCGGATATTCCGTGCGAATCAGGAAACTCGACCCCTATCTCAACGTTGATCCGGGCACGATGTCGCCCTATCAGCATGGCGAAGTCTATGTCACGGATGACGGGGCAGAGACCGACCTCGATCTTGGCCATTATGAGCGCTTTACCGGTGTTCCGTCGTTGCAGTCCGACAATGTCACGTCCGGCAGAATCTACCAGTCGATCATTACCAAGGAACGGCGCGGGGACTATCTGGGGGCTACGGTCCAGGTCATTCCGCATGTCACCGATGCGATTCAGGAATTTGCCCAGGACAAGCTCGACGGCATTGATTTTGTATTGTGCGAAATTGGCGGTACGGTCGGCGATATTGAAAGCTTGCCGTTCATCGAAGCGCTTCGGCAGCTCCGCAATACGGTCGGCCGCGAAAATGCGATTTCCGTACATGTTACGCTGGTGCCCTATATTGCGGCCGCCGGTGAACTGAAAACCAAGCCGACCCAGCATAGCGTCAGGGAGCTGACGTCGCTGGGTATCCAGCCGGATATCCTGCTCTGCCGCTGCGAACATCCGCTGCCGGACAGTGAGCGGGCGAAAATCGCCCAATTCTGCAACGTCCGCAAAGAATCGGTGATCCCGGCGCTGGACGCGAGCAATATCTACAACGTGCCCCTGCAATATCACCAGGAAGGTCTCGACACCGAAGTGCTGCGTGCCTTCGGCATTGGCGACGCGCCCGAGCCCGACCTGTCGCGCTGGTATGATGTCATGGAGCGGATCGAAAATCCGGAAGGCGAAGTGATTGTCGGCGTGGTCGGCAAATATGTCGGTCTCCAGGACGCCTATAAATCGCTCCAGGAAGCGCTGTTCCATGGCGGTCTGGCGAATCGGGTGAAGGTACAGGTTCGCTGGCTGGACGCGGAGCTTTTCGAAAATGATGAAGATCTCGCGGCGAAACTCGAACCCTTGCACGCGATACTGGTGCC
>CAJQNR010000015.1 GCA_905479715.1 uncultured Sphingorhabdus sp. | reverse complement strand
GGCTACGGCCTGCCAATGGCTGAGGTGATCTCAGAAGGCAATGTCGGCCTGATGCAATCGGTGAAGAAGTTTGATCCCGACAAAGGCTTCCGCCTCGCGACTTACGCGATGTGGTGGATTCGCGCGTCTATCCAGGAATATGTACTGCGCAGCTGGAGCCTCGTTAAGATGGGGACGACCGCCGCACAGAAGAAGCTCTTCTTCAATCTGCGCCGGATGAAGAATAATCTCGATGCCTTCGAAGATGGCGATCTGTCGCCTGAAGACGTGCAGAAAATTTCCACCGATCTGGGCGTTGCCGAGCATGAAGTGGTCAATATGAACCGCCGCATGTCGATGGGCGGCGATGCCTCGCTGAACGTCTCGCTTTCGTCCGAAGATGGCGATAGCGGCCAGTGGCAGGACATATTGGAAGATGACGGCCCGTTGCACGACGAAGCCATCGCGGCCTCCCAGGAAGCCGACTTCCGTCATGAAATGCTTGCGGAAGCAATGGAATCGCTCAACGAACGTGAACAGCATATCCTGGCTGAGCGCCGCCTGTCGGAAGATCCCAAGACGCTCGAGGACTTGAGCAAGGTCTACGAAGTCAGTCGCGAGCGCATAAGACAGATTGAAGTTCGCGCCTTCGAGAAACTGCAAAAAGCGATGCTCCGCATTGCCGGCGAAAAGCAGCTTCTGGCAGCAAACTAGGCCTCAGCATCGCTGTTGAAATCAAATAGCAGACGCCCCGAAACAGGATTTGTTTTCGGGGCGTTTTGCATTTAGATCATTCCCATGCGGGTGATGAAATTTCTCTTCAAATTTGCGGTCTATTTTATCCTGATCACGGTCGCGTGGGTCGGAATATATGCGTTTGTTCCGCCGCCAATCACCGCCACGATGATCATGGACGAGAACGGCGTCACCAAGGACTGGACCAGCTTCAGCGACATTTCCCCCAATATGGCCCGTGCCGTCATCGCCGCCGAAGACAGCAAATTTTGCAGCCATAACGGATTCGACACCGAGGCGATCCAGAAAGCGATCGAGCGTAACGCCCAGGGCGGCCGGATACGCGGCGGCTCGACCATATCGCAGCAGGTCGCGAAAAACGCTTTCCTGTGGCAAGGTGGCGGCTTCTTCCGCAAAGGGCTGGAGGCCTATTTCACCTTCCTGATCGAGACGATCTGGAGCAAGAAGCGGATCATGGAAGTCTATCTGAATATCGCGGAGACCGGGATAGGCACCTATGGCGTGCAGGCGGGTGCACAGCGCTATTTTAACAAGGACGCGAAAGACCTGACCCAGATCGAGGCTGCCCGCATTGCAGCCGCCCTGCCCTTGCCCAAGAAACGGGCTGTCAACGGTGCCAGCGGCTTTACCGCGCGCTATGGCAATACGATTGCGGCGCGAATCAATGTGGTGCGGAACGAAAAGCTGGATAGCTGCATCTACAAATGAACCAGCTCCTGCGAAGGCAGGAACCGATCTCGTGACCGACTAACGCCACAACAGCTTTGCAAATTTCTGCCGACACCAACAGGCGCAGCAGGATCTTGGCGCAGAGCGGAGATTTCAGGAGATGGCCCCGGCCTGCGCCGGCGCACGTCCAATGCTAAGCCGCGTCTTCCTTCTTCGGCTTGCTGCTCTTGGCAATCACCTTGACCGGATCCTTGGTACCGGCGACCACATCCTTGTCGATCACGACCTCGTCGACGCCTTCAAAATCGGGCAGGTCGAACATGGTATCGAGCAGGATATTCTCGACGATGGAGCGCAGTCCGCGGGCACCGGTCTTCCGTTCGATCGCTTTCTTGGCGACCGCGACCAGCGCATCATCGGTGAAAGTCAGACCCACGTCTTCCAGCTCGAACAATTTCCGATATTGTTTCACCAGCGCGTTTTTCGGTTCCTGAAGAATCGTCACCAGAGCATCGACGTCGAGATCCTCGAGCGTCGCGATGACCGGCAAACGACCTACAAATTCCGGGATCAGACCAAATTTGAGCAGATCTTCGGGCTCGCCCTGGGCCAGCAATTCGCCGACCTTGCTTTCTTCCGGCGCAGCAACATGGGCACCGAAACCGATGGATTTCCCTTCGAGACGGTCACCGATGATCTTTTCCAGACCAGCAAAGGCGCCACCGCAGATGAACAGGATATTCGTGGTATCGACCTGCAGAAATTCCTGCTGGGGATGTTTGCGGCCGCCTTGCGGTGGAACGCTGGCAGTCGTGCCCTCCATCAGCTTGAGCAGCGCCTGCTGGACGCCCTCGCCCGACACATCGCGGGTGATCGACGGATTTTCCGCCTTGCGGCTGATCTTGTCGATTTCGTCGATATAGACGATGCCGCGCTGGGCCTTCTCGACATTATAGTCGGAAGCCTGGAGCAGCTTGAGGATGATATTCTCGACATCTTCGCCGACATAGCCGGCTTCCGTCAGAGTCGTCGCATCGGCCATGGTGAACGGCACGTCGAATGTCTTCGCCAAAGTCTGCGCCAGCAGGGTTTTACCGCAACCCGTCGGGCCAACCAGCAGGATGTTCGACTTTGCCAGTTCAATATCGCCGGATTTCGCAGCGTGATTGAGGCGCTTGTAATGATTGTGAACGGCAACCGAAAGCACGCGTTTCGCGCGTTTCTGGCCAATCACATAATCGTTCAGAACATCACAGATTTCCTGCGGTGTCGGAACTTCACCATCTTTACGGCCGGTAACGGTGCCTTTGGTTTCTTCACGGATGATGTCGTTGCACAGCTCGACACATTCATCACAGATGAAAACAGTGGGTCCAGCAATCAACTTGCGGACTTCATGCTGGGATTTTCCGCAGAAAGAGCAATATAATGTGCTCTTCGAATCAGATCCCGTCAATTTCGTCATAAAAAGTCCTTAAAAACCGGCCAGTCTTGTAATCTAACCGTCAAATTCTAAATTGCTACCGCTTTTTTCACGGTTCTCCCAGCGAATAGCCAAGTCTATCCACCAGGCCTTAAATTTCATTTAGGCTGCCGCTAACCGCTTATTTATCATCTTCTGCGGGCACCGGACGCTTGTCATATACCTCGTCAACGATCCCGAAGGCCTTGGCTTCGTCGGCTTCCATGAATGTATCCCGGTCCATCGCCGCTTCAATCTCTTCCAGGGGCTTGCCGGTATATTTGGCGTACAGATCATTCATGCTGCTGCGAATCCGCAGGATTTCCTTGGCCTGGATCTCAATATCCGATGCCATTCCCTGCGCACCGCCAGAAGGCTGATGCACCATGATCCGGGCGTTTGTTGTCGCCATCCGCATCCCCGGTTCGCCGGCAGCGAGCAGGAAGCTGCCCATCGAGGCGGCCTGTCCGACACATACGGTGCCCACGCGGGGACGGATATATTGCATGGTGTCGTGGATCGCCATTCCGGCAGTCACAACGCCACCCGGCGAATTGATATAGAGATAGATATCCTTCTTCGGATTTTCCGATTCCAGAAAGAGCAGCTGCGCCGTGATGATCGACGCCATACCGTCCTCGACCGGACCGGTGACGAAAACAATCCGTTCACGCAACAGCCGGGAAAAAATGTCGAAACTGCGCTCTCCGCGGTTCGACTGTTCGACAACCATCGGAATTAGAGCGTCTGTAATCGGATTATGCATCTTGTAAATCGTCCTGTTTTTGGCTTCGGCACTACATCGGGATTATAGCGGAATTGTTCAAGGGGTTTAACGATGTTCGCTGTTAATGATTGCAACCCGGAAAAAACACCTCTCCGATACGACGATCATTGCGCACCATCTACGCTATCCCTACATGTTCTCCAAGGCAACGCCGATCGTTCAGTGATCGGTGGTTCTCAAAATTCTATTAGCGGAGTCCAGAATGACAACCAACAACAGCCCAATCTCTCCCACATTTAACGACGAAGACGACGAAGAGAACAAGTCTGGTGGCCTGCCGGGTGCCATGATGACAAAATTTCTGGAGGCCCGCACGATCATGATATTCGGCGGCATCGACCAGAAGCTGGCGGAACGCGTAGCCACGCAATTGCTCTATCTTGATCACGTCAATCACGATCCCATTCGCATTTTCCTGAACTCTCCCGGCGGCCACGTCGAATCGGGGGACACGATTCATGATCTGGTTCGCTATATCAGTTCGCCGGTCGCGATGATCGGAACCGGTTGGGTAGCCAGCGCTGGCACACATATTTTCCTCGGAGTCCCCAAGGAACGGCGTTTCTGCCTGCCCAACACAAGATTTCTGATCCATCAGCCATCCGGTGGTGCCGGCGGCAAGGCATCGGACATCGCTATTCAGGCACAGGAAATCGTCAAGATGCGCGAACGGCTTGCACAGATTATCGCAGAAGAAACCGGGCAGGATGTAGAACGCATCCGCAAGGATATTGATCGCGATTATTGGATGAGCACGGAAGAAGCCAAGGAATATGGCATTCTCGGCACGGTCATCGACAAGGCGAGCGAAGTCACCTTCTGATAATTTGCGCCGGGCGGGATATACCCGCCCGGCTCAATATTTCTTTTATTTCTTGGCGGCTGGCTTCTTTGCAGCAGCTTTCTTGGCGGTCGGCTTTTTGGCAGGTGCCTTTTCAGCAGCAGCCTTCTCTGGCGCTTTTTTGGCCGGAGCCTTCTTTGCTGCGGCTTTCTTGGCCGGAGCTTTTTCTTCAGCAGCTTTGGCCGGTGTCTTTTTGGCAGCCGGTTTTTTCGCAGCAGCTTTCTTGGCTGGTGCCTTTTTCTTGGCAGCTGGCTTGGTTTCCGCCTCGTCTTCTGCTTCGATCGCGGCTTCCAGTTCCTCGCGTGTCACCTTGCGGTCGGTTATTTCCGCCTTGTCAAACAGGAAGTCGACGACCTTGTCTTCGTATAGCGGCGCACGGAGCTGGGCCGCGGCCATCTGGTCCTGCTGGATATACTGGACGAACCGGTCCCGGTCTTCCGGACGATATTGCTGGGCTGCCTGCTGGATCAGCATTCCCATTTCCTGCTGGCTGACTTCGACGCCATTGGCCTGGCCGATTTCTGACAACAGCAAGCCGAGACGGACACGACGCACCGCGATATCGCGATATTCGTCCTTTTCGTCTTCCATTTCCTTTTTGGCCGCTTCGGGATCTTCTTCCTGAGCGGCTTCCTGTTCGAGTTGCTGCCAGATCTGGCTGAACTCGGCTTCGACCATGCCCGGTGGCACTTCGAAATCATGGCTGGCGGCGAGCTGGTCAAGCAGTTTGCGCTTCATATGGGTGCGGGTCAGGCCGTTGAGTTCCTGCTCGATCTGCCCCTTGAGCAGTTCGGTCAGCTGATCAATGCCTTCGAGGCCCATGGATTTCGCCATTTCGTCGTCGGCCTTGGCTTTTTTCGGTTTCTGAACTTCGCCGATCACGACATCGAAGGTCGCGTCTTTGCCCTTCAGGTCTTCGACATTATAATCATCCGGGAAGGTTACCTTGACGAGCACTTCGTCATTGGCTTTCTTGCCGATCAGCTGGTCTTCAAAGCCGGGGATCAAACGGCCGGAGCCCAGTTCAATCGCCATGCCTTCGCCCTTGCCGCCTTCAAACGGCACGCCGTCAACCTTGCCTTCAAAATCGATCAGGCACTGGTCGCCAATCTGGGCCTTGTAGGACTTGGGAGCGGTTTCAAACTGCTTCTGACTTTCCGCAAATTTCTGCAGCGATTCATCAACGGTTTTCTTGTCGGCTTCAACCTGCAGACGTTCCAGTTTCAGACCTTCAACCGATGGCGTGGGAACTTCGGGCAGGATTTCCATATCCAGCTTGACGTTCGCATCCTTGCCCGGCTCATAGCCTTCGTCGAGATTGACATTGGGCTGCATCGCCGGACGAAGCTTGTTGTCCGTAATCGTCTTATCGATGCTTTCCTGGATGGAACTGGTGAGCGCATCCTGCATCAGGGCATCATTATGCATCTTGCGAACAAGATTCGCGGGCACTTTGCCTTTGCGAAAACCGGGCATATTCACCTGCGGTGCCAGCTTCTGCACTTCGGCTTCGACCCGCGATTCGATATCTTTCGCGGTAATCGTGATTTCATAGGCCCGTTTGAGACCTTCGTTCAGCGTTTCAACAATCTGCATGACTATCCTTTGGTGCCTTCATATTCGGTGTTTTCCGATAGATATTGCGACTTACTTGGTGCGGGCGAAGGGACTCGAACCCCCACACCCGAAGATACCAGAACCTAAATCTGGCGCGTCTACCAATTCCGCCACGCCCGCCCAGCTAAGCCGTCAAATTCTATCGAAGTACGATTGACCCGCGCGCCTAGCGTAAAGGCGTGCTGAGGGCAAGTAGGGTTTGCGATGGATTTAACCCAGTGTCTTCTTCAGCAATTCATTCACCACCTGCGGATTGGCCTTGCCCTGCATGGCTTTCATCGTCTGACCGACGAAGAAGCCGAACAGTTTGTCCTTGCCGTCGCGATATTGGGCGACCTTGTCTTCGTTGGCAGCCATGACCTCCGCGATGACCTTTTCGATCGCGCCGGTGTCGGATTCCTGCTTGAGTCCCTGTTCTTCGACGATTTTCCTGGCGCCGTCGCCCGTTTCGAGCATGATCTCGAACACCTGCTTGGCTATCTTGCCGGAAATCGTGCCATCGGCGATCAGCCCGAGCAGTTCGGCGGCCTGCGCCGGGGAGACCGGGCTATTTTCTATGCCGAGACCGAGCCGGTTGAGCGCACCGAACAGTTCGGAGGTCACCCAATTTGCGGCGCTACTGGCGATTTCTTCCGGTTTGTCCGTGGTTTCGAGCAGTTCCTCAAACCACAGAGCGGTTTCATGCTCCGCGGTCAGAACCGCGGCATTATAGGCGCTCAGGCCGAGAACATTCTTGTAGCGCGCGCGCTTTTCGTCCGGCAGTTCCGGGAGGCTCGCCTTGCAGTCGAAGATAAAATCATCTTCCAGCTCGAGCGGCAGCAGGTCGGGATCGGGGAAATAGCGATAATCATGCGCATCTTCCTTGGAGCGCATCGACCGGGTTTCATTGCGGTCGGGATCGAACAGGCGGGTTTCCTGAACGACTTCGCCGCCATCCTCGATCAGATCGACCTGACGCTGGGCCTCATATTCGATCACCGCCTGAATGAAGCGCATCGAATTGACATTCTTGGTCTCGGTCCGGGTGCCGAGCTCGCCACCGGGCTTGCGCACGCTGACATTGACGTCGGCGCGCATCGAGCCCTGCTCCATATTGCCGTCGCATGAGCCGACATAGCGCAGGATCGAACGAAGCTTGCGGACATAGGCCGCGGCTTCCTTGGGCGATGTCATATCCGGCTTGGAGACGATTTCCATCAAGGCAACGCCGCAGCGGTTGAGATCGACATAAGACATGGTCGGATGCTGGTCGTGCATCAGCTTGCCGGCATCCTGTTCGATATGAATGCGCTCGACACCAATCGCCTTGCCATGGGCATCGGGATCTTTCTCGTCGAGCGAAATCTGGATCACGCCCTCGCCGACGATCGGATGGTACAGCTGGGAAATCTGGTAGCCCTGCGGCAGATCGGCGTAGAAACAATTCTTGCGGTCAAAGCGCGAATATTTGTTGATCTGGGCGTTGATCGCGAGGCCGGTACGCACCGCCTGACGGACGCATTCGCCGTTGAGCGTCGGCAACATGCCGGGCATCGCCGCGTCGACCAGACTGACCTGTGTGTTCGGTTCCGCACCAAATTCGGTGGAAGCCCCGGAAAAGAGCTTCGATTTGGAGGTTATCTGGGCGTGGACCTCTAGGCCGATCACGACCTCCCATTCGCCGGTTCCGCCCTGGATTCTGTAGGTTGATTCAGTCATTTTTACCACCACTGCTCCGGTTTCGCGACAAATCCGGCGCGTTCCTCGATTGCCAATCCTGCGTTAAAAACGCTTTGTTCGTCCAGTGCCTTGCCGATGATCTGCAGACCGAGCGGCAATCCCTTGCCATCAATCCCGGCAGGCACCGACATCGCCGGCAAGCCGGCCAGCGAACTGGGCACGGTGAATACGTCGTTGAGATACATGGCCAGTGGATCGTCCATTTTCTCGCCCAGGCCGAAGGCAGCGCTTGGCGCAGTCGGGGTCAGCAGCAGATCGCAGCTGTTCCAGGCCTTGTCGAAATCCTGAGAGATCAGCGTCCGGACTTTCTGCGCCTGGGTATAATAAGCATCATAATAGCCGGCGCTCAGAACATAGGTGCCGATCATGATCCTGCGCTTCACTTCTGGGCCAAAGCCGGCTTCACGGGTCGCGGCATACATGTCCTGTAGCCCTGCCCCGTCCGGCAGATCGCGCAGACCATAGCGCACGCCATCATAGCGCGAAAGGTTGGACGATGCTTCGGCGGGCGCGATGATATAATAAGCCGGCAGCGCATATTTGGTGTGCGGCAGGGATACATCGACGATGGTCGCGCCAGCATCCTTGAGCATTTCTATGCCCTTCTCCCACAAGGCGTCGATTTCGGCAGGCATATTCTCGACCCGATATTCCTTGGGAATACCGATTTTCTTTCCCGCCAGATTGCTGCTGAGCGCCGCTTCCCAGTCCGGGACCGGCAGATCGAGCGAGGTCGAGTCCTTGGCATCGAAACCGGCCATGGATCCGAGCATGATCGCGCAATCGCGGACATCATGGGCCATCGGGCCCGCCTGATCGAGCGAACTGGCAAAAGCAATCGTGCCCCAGCGCGAGCAGCGGCCGTAAGTCGGCTTGAAGCCCGTAATGCCGGTGAAGGCAGCAGGCTGGCGAATCGACCCGCCGGTATCGGTGCCGGTTGCGGCTGGCGCGATCCGGCCCGAGACCACGGCTGCGCTGCCGCCCGATGAGCCACCGGGAGTCAGATCGCTATTGCCGCCGTCGTTGCGCCGCCATGGCGAAATGACATTGCCAAAAGCACTGGTCTCGTTCGAGCTGCCCATCGCGAACTGGTCGAGATTGAGCTTGCCGAGCATGCCGGCGCCGGCCTGGAATAGGTTGGAGGAGACCGTCGATTCATATTGCGGGACAAAGCCCTTCAATATGCCGCTGGCTGCAGTGGTCTCGACACCCTGCGTGCAGAAGAGATCCTTCATGCCAATCGGAACGCCGGCCATCTTGCCGAGTGTTTCGCCCGCCGCTTTGGCCTTGTCGGTCGCTTCCGCCGCGGCCAGAGCATGTTCCGGCGTTTCGACCAGAAAGGCGTTCAGCGGCTTGGCAGCGCTGACTCGTGCGATAAATGTCTCCGCGACTTCCTTGGCGGTGAAATCGCCATCGGCGATCCCGCTGCGGATGCCTGCGATACCCATTTCAAATATAGCGGTCATTATTCAATCACCTTGGGAACTGCAAAAAAGCCATGTTCGGCAATTGGCGCATTGGCCAATATCTTGTCGCGGATCTCGCCGTCGGTGACGACATCCTCGCGCAGCCGCAATTTGTTCGGGATCACCGCCGTCATCGGCTCGACCTTCGAACAATCCACTTCGCCCAGCTGCTCGACCCAGCCCAATATCTGGTTGAGCTCGGGCACAAAGGCATCGGCCTCGGCTTCGGTAATCGCGATCCTCGAGAGGCTGGCGATCTTTTTGACGGTTTCCTTATCGATTGACATGACTCATTCTTTTTCAGTTCATCTTTTTTCGGGTAATGCGGATAAATATTGTGTACCGAGCGCCGCTAGCACTGGCGCGAAGCGGCTTCAAGCGGATTGAGGCCGCAACATATTGGTTGGAGTATCTTTTGGCCCGAAAATTTCTCTATTTTGTCGCAGGCTTGGTCGTGCTCGTTCTCGCTGGCGCCTTTGTGTTTCAGGTCTACGGCGACGAGCTGATGGAAGTGGCCTTCGTGCCCGACACCGAATTCACCGCTCAGGAAGTGCTTGAAAACAATGTCTATGCCGATACCACCATGTGGCTGGCGCGACCGGAACTGGTGAAAGGCAACCCCGCCCTCTGGCTGCCGCAAGGATATGAAGATTCCGAGGAAGCCTTGCCCGAGGGCAAGAAAGCCGCCGTTTTTTTCATCCATCCAACCTCTTTTCTGAAGAAAGATCGCTGGAACGCGCCGCTGGATGATGACGAATCGCAGGCCCGCGCGCGTATTTTCCTGCGCGGTCAGGCCAGCGCCTTCAACGCCATTGGTGATGTCTGGGCACCGCGCTACCGTCAGGCGACTCTCGGGGCCTTTCTGACCGATAAAAAGGAAGGCCAGCAGGCGCTGGACGCAGCCTATCAGGATGTGCTCGCGGCCTTTGACTATTTTGTTGGAGAAATCCCCAGCGACCAGCCAATCATTTTGGCGGGGCACAGCCAGGGCAGCCTGCATCTGACCAACCTGCTCAAGGATCGGGTCGCGGGAACGCCGCTCGCCAACCGCATCGTCGCCGCCTATATCGTGGGCTGGCCGGTGTCCGAGGACACCGATATTTCCGAAATGGGACTCGATATTTGCGAAGCCTCCGATCAGACTCGCTGCATATTGAGCTGGCAAAGCTATGCAGAACCCGCCGATTATGAACGGATTATCAAAGTCTATGACTCGACGATCGGTTTCAACGGCCAGCCGCGCAAGGATACGCGCCTGCTGTGCAGCAATCCTATCAACGGGGATATCAATTCCTCTGCGCCCGCTATGGCCAATCTCGGGACATTAATTCCCAATGATGATCTGAGCGAGGCGAACCTGATTGCGGGTTCGGTACCGGCGAGATGTGATGACCGCGGCTTTCTTCTGATCGGCGACCCGCCCGAGATCGGTCCCTATGCCCTGCCCGGCAACAATTACCATGTTTACGACTACAGCCTGTTCTGGGCCAATATACGCGCCGACGCGCGCCGGAGGATGGCGGCATTTCTGGTACGCTAATCTCTGATGATGTCGCGGCCTTCAGTGCGGCACTGCCCGACTGTGGCAGGCTGCTCGGTCTCGATATCGGCACAAAGACGGTTGGCATGGCGTTGTGCGATTCGCACTGGACCTTTGCGACCGCGGCGGAAACAATCGAACGCCGCAAATTCTCCAAGGATCTCGAACGGATCAAGGCGGTCATTGCGGAGCAGAATATCGTCGGGCTTGTCGCTGGCCTCCCGCTCAATCTCGATGGTAGCCAGAGCCAGCAGACCCAGGCCGCACGATCCTTTGCGCAAAATCTCAAACCGCTCGGCCTGCCGATATTATTATGGGACGAACGATGGAGCACCCAAGCGGTCACCCGCGATCTCATTGCCTCGGATGTCAGCCGGAAAAAGCGCGCCAAGGTCGTCGACAAGATGGCCGCCGCCTATATTTTGCAAGGCGCCATCGACAGGCTTGCCGCGCTGCCATGATGACTCTATAGAACCCGCTTTAATGACATCGAAAAAAACCGCATCATCGCAATCCTTTCCTGCCGGATCGGATGCTTTCCCCCATCGCCATCTACTGGGTATCGCCGGGCTGCATCCCTGGGAGATATTATTTCTGATCGAGGAGGCCAAGCAATGGGTCGATCTCAACAAGAAGTCGAGCAAACATGCCAACAAGCTGGATGGCCTGACCGTCATCAACGCATTTTTCGAAAATAGCACCCGAACCCTGCTGTCCTTTGAAATTGCCGGCAAACGCATGGGCGCGGATGTTGTCAACATGCACGCGGCGCAATCCAGTATCAAGAAAGGCGAGACCCTGATCGACACGGCGGTCACGCTCAACGCGATGAAGGCGGACGCGATCGTTATCCGCCACGGCAGTTCCGGCGCAGTGCAACTGATTGCCGACAAGGTCGACTGCCCGGTGCTCAACGCCGGTGATGGCAGCCACGAACATCCGACGCAGGCGCTGCTCGACGCCCTGACCATCCAGCGGCGCAAGGGCGAGATCAGCGGACTGACGGTGACCATCTGCGGCGACGTCATGCACAGCCGGGTGGCGCGATCCAATATCTATTGCCTGACCACGCTCGGTGCCAAGGTAAGGGTCTGTGCCCCGCCCTCGCTGCTCCCTGCGGCGCTTGACCGCTTCAATGTGGAAGTTTTCACCAATTTTGACGAAGCCCTTGCCGGCAGCGATGTCGTGATGATGCTGCGACTCCAGAACGAGCGCATGAATGGTGATTTCATCCCCAGCCCGCGCGAATATCATTATCTCTATGGGCTCACCCGGGAACGGCTGAAACTCGCCGACAAGGACGCGCTGGTGATGCACCCGGGGCCGATGAACCGCGGTGTCGAGATTGACAGTGACGTTGCCGACGATCCGGCCCAGTCCGCCATCACCGAACAGGTCGAGATGGGGGTCGCCGTGCGGATGGCCTGTCTGGATATCCTCACCCGCAAATCCCGGGCTGTGGAGGGCTGGTCATGAAAAGAATATTCACCAATGCCCGCCTGATTTTGCCGAATGCGGAACAGCCCCAATCGGGCCGCCTTGTGGCCGATGGTGACCGGATTGCCGTGGCTGACGACGGTACGGATGATCAAGCCGGAGAAACAATAGACTGCAAGGACCGGCTGCTGGCACCGGGGATCGTCGATCTTGGCGTTTTCGCAATCGACAAGCCGGCTTTCCATTATGGCGGAATAACCCGGGCCGCCTTGATGCCGGACCAGGCGCCGGTCCTCGATCTGCCCGCGATAATCAGGCATCAAGCCGTGGAGGGCAAACCCGACCTCTGGTCCCATCCGATTGCGGCCGCGACCAAGGGGCTGGACGGCAAGCAGCTGGCCGAAATCGGCTTGATGAAACGGTCGGGGGCCAAAGCGGTTGCGACGGGCCGGCAATGGATCGCGGATAGCGGTCTCATGCTCAAGCTGATGCAATATTGCCGATCACTGGACCTGCCCCTGATTGTCCACAGCGAGGATGCGGGACTGACCGCTGGTGCCGTTGCGACCAATGGGGAAACCGCAACCCGGCTCGGCCTGACCAGCGCTACGGCAGCAGCAGAAGCTGTTTCCATCGCCCGGGATATAGCGCTGGTTCGCGAAACCGGGGCGCATGTCCATTTTCGGCAGGTCACCACCAGAGACGGGCTGGACCTGATCCGCGCCGCCAAGTCCGAGAATCTGCCGGTTACCTGCGGCATCACGCCCGCGCATCTGCTCTTGTCCGATATCGCAATCAACGATTTCCGGACCTTTACCCGGCTTTCCCCGCCATTGCGCAGCGAAGAGAACCGGCTTGCCTGCATCGCGGCGGTAAAGGATGGCACGATTGATGTCATTGCATCGGGCCATGATCCCCGCGGCGCCGAGGACAAGAGATTGCCTTATGCAGAAGCCGCGCCCGGCATGGCCGGCGCGGAAACGCTGCTTGCGCTTTCGCTGACGCTGGTTCGGGACGGCACGATTTCCATTGGCCGCCTGTTCGAGCTTTTATCCACCAATCCTGCAAAAATTCTCGCGGTCGATGCCGGCTTGCTGCGGCCGGGATATCAGGCCGATTTCATACTGGTTGACGAAGACAGTCCGTGGCAGGTCGATGCCCGCAAAATGGCGGCCGCCGCCGGCAATACGCCGTTTGACGGACTGCCGGTTCAGGGCCGGGTAACCACAATATATAAAGGCGGCAGAGCCTTTTAGCTCCGCCGCCTTCATCTAATTTCTTATGATCTGGATAAACTAGCGTGAAGCGAGTTTTTTGGGTGCCTTGCTGGCCATCCGTATCGGCGCAGCCTGGGTGGAGACCGGTGCCTGACGCACGATGCAATTGCTGCCCTTCGCCTTGATACCGGCGCACATGGCTTCGGCCGTTTGTTCGTTGCCAAAACCAATTGCCGCGAGACGGTAAAGCGTCTTGCCCTTCACGTTGATCCGTGAACTCGCATATTGAAACGATTTCAGGTCGCTATTCCTGCTCGACAGGATACCCCATGCGCGCTTGGCGCTTTCCGGCGAAGAGAAAGCTCCCAGTTGCACCATATGGGTTCCCGATACCGAAGCGGCAGGCTTTGCAGCCGGCTGGTAGGAAACTCTCTGCATGACCGGCTTGGCGGCTGGCACCTGCTCGGCAGCGGCGGTCTTGACCGGAGCTGTCATGTTGCTTTTGACAGCAAATTTTGGTGGCGGGGCGGTGCGAGCGGGCTTTGTTTCGGCCTTGATCACCGGCGCTGTGGTGGATGATTTCGCAGCGACGTCGCTTGCCGGAAGGTCGACATTGGCCACCTTCACGTTGTTTTCGGCGGCCAGAAAATCAACATCATTCGAGGCCGTTGGAGCGGGTCCTACCGCAGCAAGAGGCTCGTTGCGGTCAAAACTGGCGACTTCACGGCCATAATCCTGCTCGGAAGACGCAGCCACGCTCACCGGAGCCTGAGCTGGCGAGAGCGCCAGTCGAACCGGTTGGCCGGGATCATTGGATACCGGCGTTACGTTCAGCACCGTTGCGACGCGCGTTTCATATGCGCCGGGACGAGCCATCTGGGCCCATTGCATGACTCGTTCATTGACCGATGCCGGAGAGACATCCTGAACGGCCATCAACTTGGCCTCTTTCCAGCGACCGTCCAGAGCATAGGCCAGGCCCAGGTTCTGACGGGTACGGCCGGTAACATTATCTTCGCGAATGGCCTGTTCCAGAACCTCGACCGCAGTCTTGCTGTCGCCGGTAAGCGCCAGGGCAAGGCCATAGTCAGAGGCTGGAATATGCTGGCGATTGTTGATCACAAGGGCCTTCGCCTGATCCGCCTTGCCCTGCCCCAATTGAGCCAGGCTCAGACTGAGGATTGTTCGCGCGTCGGATTTGCCCAGTTCCATGGCATCCTGAAAGCTGCGTTCCGCGGAGGCCATGCGACCAGCGGCCAGATAAGCCTGACCCAGAAGCGCCCGGGTTTCAGGATCGCTGCCCACACCTGCGACCGAACGTTCGGCATAACTGATCGCCGCATCGACATCGCCTTTCGCCAGCGCCTTTTCGGCCTTTTTGGCATATTTGGCGCCATCTTTGACCGTCGCCGGTTTGCTCGATACGGAAGCCACAGAGCCGCCGCCAAAGGGACCGCAACCGGTCAACACGGTGGCGAACACCATGGAGGAAGCAGCCATTTTCAAAATCACATCGCGTTTCATTTCTATGCCCTCGCAATAATAGTCAGTCGTTTTCGTTCAAAACTCAACTTCAAGCCCTGTTTAAGCAGCCCCGCGCGATGGAATGCGCTCGGCCAGTTCGTCCAATTCGGGGATAGACCTCAAATATTCATCCACAGCTTTGGTTACCAATTGCTGCGCCGAGGTGTTTTTTACCGCCGTTGCCAACCGCAATTTCAAATGCCGGTCGGGGTCCATCCGCAGGGTGAAGGCGGTTGTTGCCTTCCGGGTACGGGATTTCTTGGCCGGGCGAGATTTCTTGATCACGCGCTTTGCTTTGCTGGCCGCTTCCAGTACCGCTGAATTCTCCGCCAGCGGCTCAACTTCGCGGGAAATCGACACGGGTACGGGGGCCGCAACAGGCTTTTCATCGACTGGTGGCGCCTTCGTCTCAACGACGGGTTTCTTGGCCAATTTCGCTGCAATTTCTTCCTGCTGATGTCTGACGACAGAACCCGGATTCGGGATCGCACCGGCCAAAGGATTATGGTGAATATGTTCGACCGGATGCGCCTCATGATCTGGGTCAACATCATAGCCCATATCATTCCAGCCCAGATCTTCATGCTCATCACCATCGTGATTTTGCGAATGATCGGGGAAATGCGTAAAGCCCTGACGCCGCATCGCCGGCTTTGCTCCGCCTTTTCGGGCCAACAAACTGGACGAAAGAGAAGCTTGTGGTTTTGGTTCGCTCATTTTTTTAACCTCTGCCATCACGACCCGACAACCCGGCGGCCAAAATTACCGCCTGGCCGTTGAATACCTGGATTGACATTTTGCGCCATCGTCGGCGCACTGAAGATTGTCCGGCGGAAATTCTTTTCGAGCCGATCGGAAATATAGGACCAAAGATGGACGACTTCCTGTGCCGAGCGTCCTTTTGGATCAACTTCCATCACGGTGCGTCCGTCGATCATCGAGCCGGCAAAATCGGTGCGGTGGTGAACGGTGACCGGCGCCACGGTACCATGTTGCGACAATGCCACCGCCGCTTCCGAGGTAATCTTGGCTTTCGGTGTCGCGCCGTTGACGACAAACAGCAGAGGCTTGCCTGCGCGTTCGCAGAGATCGACCGTCGCGCCAACAGCCCTGAGATCATGCGGGCTTGGGCGGGTCGGGATAACGATGAGCTCGGCGACAGATATCACGCTCTGGATCGCCATGGTGATCGCCGGCGGGGTATCGATGACAGCCAGCTTGAAACCCTGCTGCCGCAGGATCGCGAGATCGGAAGCAAGCCGCGATACAGTGGTTTGCGCGAATGCCGGCAAATCTGCTTCCCGTTCATTCCACCAGTCAGCGAGTGAACCCTGCGGATCGATATCGATCAACACAACGGGGCCGGCCCCGGCCAATTGCGCCTGTACAGCCAGATGACCCGACAATGTCGTCTTGCCGGAGCCGCCTTTTTGCGAAGCCATTGCTAGAACTCGCACGCTCTTCCCCTTATTCATCACGGGCAGGAATTGCCCCAAAATTTCTATTCGGGTGCTTTTGTGACAGAGCAGGGCTAAAATAGGGTTAACAAGTTCACGACGATTTTCAGATTTGTAAAAAAACTTGCATCGGCTCAACGGAAAATCGCTGAACCGCGCCTCAAGTTTTTGCTAGACTTCAAGAGTTCCGCCGGTTTAGCACAGCGGAAACGGCTAGCATCACATTGTAATTGTTATTGATCACCAAGGAATAGACCATGAAAAAGGCCAACCATCCCGTCACTCATTTGCTTGGTATCATGCTCGTTGCGGTTTCGACCCCGGCGCTGGCCGACGTAAAAGCCGGCGTCGATGCATGGGGGCGCGGTGATTATGCGACCGCGATTAACGAATGGCGCGGTCCTGCTGCAGCCGGGGATGCCGATGCGCAGTTCAACCTCGCGCAAGCCTATAAACTGGGCCGCGGCGTTCCTCAGGATCTCGTGCAGGCGGAAAAATGGTACAAGACCGCTGCCGATCAGGGTCATTTGCAGGCCAATGACAATTATGGCCTGATTTTATTCCAGAATAACCGCCGCAAGGAAGCCCTGCCCTATCTGCAGGCGTCCGCCGAACGCGGAGAACCGCGGGCTCAATATGTTCTGGGCACCGGCCATTTCAACGGTGATTTTGTCGAAAAGGACTGGATCAAGGCTTATGCTCTCATGACCCGCGCATCGGCTCAGGAATTACCGCAGGCAACATCCAACCTCGCCCAGATGGATCGTTTCATTCCGGTCGAGGACCGGCGGCGCGCGATCGAACTGGCCGGCCAGATGGAACAGGACGAGAAGCGGGTCAGGGCAGCACAAACCGGTGGCCTGCGCCCACTCCCGTCAACCGGCGCTGTCCAGACCGCGCAATTGCCACCCTCGCGCCCCGCGACCTCCACGGCAGCGCCGACGCCTGGTCCGGTCACGCCCGGCGTAACCTATGCACCCGCCCCGACCACGCCTACAACTGCGGCACCTGCCGCAACTGCGGCTCCTGTTACAACTGCAGCTCCGGTTCGTGCTGCGGCAAGCGGTGACTGGCGCGTCCAACTCGGCGCCTTCAGCGATGAAAACAAGGCAAAGAATCTTTGGACAAAGCTGGAGGGCAGCGTTGCAGCCCTGAAAGGAATCCAGCCTTATCTCGTGCGTGCCGGCGGTATTACGCGGCTACAGGCCGGGCCGTTCGCGACCCGCGCGCAGGCAGAATCGACCTGCAGCAGCGTAAAAGCCACCGGGAATGACTGCATTTCAAAACGCCGCTAGAAAAAGCCTATTCGGTGACCCACTGGTCCGACGCGAGGCCCTGAATATATAGCAACGCCTTCAGATCATTATATTTTATCGCCACGTCTGCGGCTTGGGCGGCCTTTGGCTTTGCATGATAGGCGATCCCGAGACCGGCCCGTTCCAGCATCGGAATATCATTCGCGCCGTCGCCCACCGCGATGCATTGCTCCAGCGGCAGTTTCGCCCCATCGGCCGCGGACTCGAGCAATTCCACCTTTCGGGTCGAATCGACAATCGGTCCGTCCAGACCGCCGGTCAGCACGCCGCCTTCCACTCCCAGAACATTGGCATAAAATGACTCAAACCCAATGGCTTGTGCGACGGGCTTCGCAAATCTCGTGAACCCACCCGAGACCAGAATGGTCGGAGCACCGCGCTGCGTCATGGTCCGTACAAGAATTTCCGCTCCCGGCATGATCTTGACCCGCTCGTCCAGACATTGCTTGATGGCAGCCGTATCAAGACCCTTGAGCAGCGCCACCCTGCCCCGGAGCGCTTCCTCGAAATCAAGTTCGCCCTGCATTGCCCGTTCGGTGATTTCCGCGATCTGCGGCTTGATGCCGGCATAGTCTGCAAGCTCATCGATACATTCGATGGTGATCATGGTGCTGTCCATATCGGAAATCAGCAGTTTCTTGAGGCGATTGGCTTCCGGTTGTACCGCAATATCAATTTCATTCCCGATCTGTTCGAGATGGTCGCGGGCGGCAACCGGATCGCCGTCGAAGAAAATATCGACCACGCGCCCGTCGACGATCTCCGACTGACGGATGATGGCGGCATCGGTCGCTGCGAGGCTGGAAATCGCAGATTGAATATCTCTCTCATTCAGAGATTCTTTTGCTATGAGGGTCGCGATGAACATGATTTCTCCGAAACTGGACAAGAACGTCGCCCTGGTCGTTGGACCGACGGCGAGCGGTAAATCTGCCTTGGCATTGGAGATTGCCAAAAAGCAACCCTCGGTGATCATCAATGCGGATAGCGCACAAGTATATTCCGATCTGAGAGTTCTGAGCGCACGGCCAAGTGCCGCCGAAATGGGTGAAACCGAACACCAGCTTTTCGGCTATATTGATGGCAGTGAATCCTGTTCCGCTGCGCGCTGGGCGAGCGATGCCAGGACGGCAATCGCGGATGCCCATGCCCGCGACCTCCTGCCGATTCTGGTCGGTGGTAGCGGGATGTACGTCCGCATCCTGCTTGATGGCATTGCTCCGATTCCCGAAATTGACCAGACCATCCGCCAATCCATCCGCAAAATGGAAACATCGGAAGCCTTTCAGGCGCTGCAAAAATATGACGCGACATCGGCGCAGCGGCTCAATCCGACCGACACCACCCGCGTTCATCGTGCGCTGGAGGTCATCCAGTCCACCGGACAGCCACTGGACCACTGGCAGAAACACAAGATCGGCGGCATTGCCGATGACATCCGGTTACACCCGCTGGTGATGCTGCCCCCCCGCGAATGGCTTTACCAGCGCTGTGACTTGCGGTTCCACGAGATGATCGATGGCGGTGCGAGAGAAGAGGTCGAAGCGCTGCTGGCGCGCAATCTGTCTGCAAACCAACCGGTCATGCGGGCGATCGGGGTCGCGGAAATCGCGGGCTGGCTGGCTGGCGATCTCAGCAGGGAAGTGGCAGTAGAGCGGGCCCAGACCGTGACGCGGCGATATGCCAAACGCCAATATACCTGGTTCCGAAACCAGACCCCTGCGGAATGGCTGCGACTGGAACAGGTATTATCTAATGATATCGAGAGAATAATTGAAATATTATTACGTAATTAGGCCTTGACATAACATATTCAAATATGTAGCGACCCCCGGATTAACTAAGCCTTGCCTATTGTGCTGCGGTACATCATGGCGGGGCCGCAGTGCAAAACAGACAGCTAATGGAGCATGATGTGGCCGAAAAAAGCGGCGCCGATATATTGGTCGAAACCCTGCTGGACCTGGGTGTGGATACCGTTTTCGGCTATCCTGGCGGTGCCGTCTTGCCCATTTATGATGCGCTTTACGAACATCCGAAAATCAAGCATATATTGGTCCGCCACGAGCAAGCAGCGACCCATGCGGCGGAAGGCTATGCTCGTTCGACCGGCAAGCCCGGTGTCGTACTGGTAACATCCGGCCCGGGTGCGACCAATGCCGTTACCGGTATTACCGATGCCCTTATGGACAGCATTCCGATGGTCGTCATCACCGGCCAGGTTGCAACCAATCTGATCGGCACCGATGCCTTTCAGGAAGCCGACACGGTCGGTATCACGCGCCATTGTACCAAACATAATTATCTGGTGAAAAAACCTTCCGATCTGGCGCAGGTCGTTCAGGAAGCCTTTCATATCGCCACCCAGGGCCGCCCTGGTCCGGTGGTCATCGATATTCCGAAGAATGTCCAGGTTGCTGCGGCAGAGTTCAGCTCCAATGCAGCCAGAGCCAATACCCGCTATCAACCCCAGACAGAAGGCGACTTCAAGGCGATCAATGCGGCCGCCGAAATGATCATGAACGCACAGGCACCGGTTCTTTATACTGGTGGCGGGATCATCAACAGCGGACCAAAGGCAAGCGAAACCCTGCGGGAACTGGCCGAATTGATGGGATGCCCCGTCACGTCCACCCTGATGGGCCTCGGGTCCTTTCCCGCGACGTCCGACAAATGGCTGGGCATGCTGGGCATGCACGGCACGTTTGAAGCCAATATGGCGATGAACAAGGCCGACCTCGTCGTCTGCTTGGGCGCCCGTTTTGACGACCGGATAACCGGACGGATCGATGCCTTTTCCCCGAACAGCAAGAAAATCCACGTTGATATAGACCGGTCGTCGATCAACAAGACGATCCGCGTCGATCTGCCGATTATCGGCGATGTTGGCCGGGTCATGGAACAGCTGCTCGCGGTCATGAAAGGGCGCCGTTTTACGACGCCGGGCTACGACGAATGGTGGTCACGGATCAAGGGATGGCGGGCAACCAATTGTCTGGAATATCCCGAGGACAAAGAAGAAATCATGCCGCAGGAAGCAATCCGCAGATTGTGGCAGGCGACCCATGAACGCGAACCGATCATCACCACCGAGGTCGGACAGCACCAGATGTGGGCCGCCCAGCATTTCGATTTCGAAAGCCCCAATAAATGGCTGACCAGCGGTGGCCTCGGCACGATGGGCTATGGCCTTCCCGCCGCGATCGGCGCGCAGCTCGGCAATCCCGACGCACTGGTCATCGACATTGCCGGCGAGGCATCGATCCAGATGAATATTCAGGAGCTTGGCACCGCCACCCAATATCGTCTGCCGGTGAAGATTTTCATCCTCAACAATGAATATATGGGGATGGTTCGGCAATGGCAGGAACTGACCTACGAAAGCCGTTATTCCAATAGTTATAGTGATAGTCTGCCAGACTTTGTAAAGTTGGCCGAAAGCTATGACTGGACCGGTATCCGTATCGAAGACCCCGCGGATCTCGACGCAGGCATTCAGAAAATGATCGAAACCGATGGCCCCGTATTGGTCGATTGCCGGGTCGCAAAACTCGCCAACTGTTTTCCGATGATACCGTCCGGCGCAGCCCATACGGAGATGCTTCTCACCGAAGCCGATGTACGGGGTACGATGGACGATCAAGCAAAGGCGCTTGTCTGATGCATATTGATGAAGAAACTGTAGAACGTCACGTTCTCGCCGTATTGGTTGACAATGAGGCCGGCATATTGGCGCGCATTGCGGGCATGTTCACCGCCCGTGGCTATAATATTGACAGCCTGACCGTTGCCGATATCAGCGAAGATCATGCCGTGAGCCGGATTACCATCGCTACCAACGGCCCGCCGCATGTGATCGAGCAGATTATTGCACAGCTCGAGCGTCTGGTGCCGGTGCACAGCGTTCGCGACCTGACCGAATCCGGCCCGCATGTCCAACGCGAACTGGCGCTGGTAAAAGTCGCGGGCAAGGGCGAACATCGCATTGAAGCCATGCGACTGGCGGATATCTATCGCGCCCGGGTTGTCGATGCGACCACCGAAAGCTTTGTCTTCGAGATTACCGGCGCACCGGAAAAGATCGAAACATTCGTGGGCTTGATGCGCGAAGTTGGTCTGGTAGAAGTTGGCCGCACGGGCGTTGTAGCCATTGGCCGGGGCCCCGAGACCGCATGAACAAGATAATGCGCATATAGGCTAGCCAAATCTGGCGGCTGTGAGCGCCCAACCCTATTCGCTATCATCTGAATATAAGGAAGAAAAATGAAAGTTTACTATGACGCCGATGCTGACCTTGGCCTGATCACCGGCAAGAAAATCGCGATTGTCGGTTACGGCAGCCAGGGCCACGCCCACGCCCAGAACCTCCGCGACAGCGGCGTCAAGGAAGTCGCCATCGCGCTGCGCGCCGGTTCTGCCACCGCGAAAAAGGCCGAAGGTGCCGGTTTCCAGGTCATGACCAACGCCGAAGCCGCAAAATGGGCCGATGTCGTCATGGTTCTGGCGCCAGACGAGCATCAGGCCGCGATTTATGCCGATGATCTGCACGCCAATATGAAAGAGGGCGCCGCCCTCGCCTTTGCTCATGGACTCAACGTCCATTTCGGGCTGATCGAGCCGCGCGAAGATCTCGACGTCATCATGATTGCTCCCAAGGGCCCCGGCCACACGGTACGCAGCGAATATCAGCGCGGCGGCGGCGTCCCCTGCCTGATCGCTATCGATCGTGACGTGTCCGGCAATGCCCATGACGTGGCGCTTGCTTATGCGTCCGGCGTTGGCGGCGGTCGCTCCGGCATCATCGAAACCAATTTCCGCGAAGAATGCGAAACCGATCTCTTCGGTGAACAAGCCGTGCTTTGCGGTGGCATCACCCATCTGATCCAGGCCGGTTTCGAAACCCTGACCGAAGCAGGCTATGCTCCGGAAATGGCCTATTTCGAATGTCTGCATGAAACCAAGCTGATCGTCGACCTGCTCTATGAAGGCGGGATCGCGAATATGCGCTATTCGATCTCGAACACCGCAGAATATGGCGACATCACCAGCGGCCCACGGGTTATCACTGCTGAAACCAAGGCCGAGATGAAGCGGATATTGGCGGACATTCAATCCGGTCGTTTCGTGAAGAATTTCGTTCTCGACAACCGTGCCGGACAGCCAGAACTTAAAGCCGCCCGCAAGCAGGCTGCAGCGCATCCGATCGAGGAAACCGGTGCCCAGCTTCGCGCCATGATGCCATGGATCGGCGCCAACAAGCTGGTCGACAAAGAAAAGAACTAAACGATCGCGGGACCGGGTGACCGAATTTCAGGTTGCCCGGTCTCGAGCCGCCGCGAAGCTCAACAATTCTTCGGCAAGGTCACGGTCACAGCCTTTTACCAGTTCCCCGACCGCACTGGTCAGGCCGGAACCATGATCAACGGTTTTCGACGCCATGCTCCATCCGGGAAACTGTCGCCGGATGATCGCACCGCTCTTCAGCCGGAAAATTGCATGATGCCGTTTATCCATTGATATTCGCGCAAATGTTTCCTCAACCCGGGCCTCATCACCTTCAAGATACTGCAAAAAACGCTTTTGATCCTGAATCAATATGCCGGTGATTCCATTGCGATTGTTGTTCTTTGTCGCCGCGGCCAGAATAGCATTCAGCTCTTCACGCGGTAGCGGATGCCTGGGCGTGCTCATATAGACGAGTCGATACATTCCACAGCCCTTCCGTGGCCTCGGACAGATTCTGCTCATATCCCTATCGCAAGGAATCACAACAGAACGTAAAATTCGGTTTTTCGGGGCGATATGGGCACATCCTCCCGATCCAGTCTGTCGCTCTTCCCTGTTGAACCACGTGAATGCTATTCAAACATCGTGAAGAGTCGCGGCAGGCGTCCCCAAAATTGGGCAACATTCAAAAAAAACATCCGCGACGGTTGATTTATCTGTCAGTCTGAATAGATAGGGCAGCATGACACGGTCAAAAGCTCTCTTGCTGCTACGACTTATACGCCCTTAGGCGTACCGTTGCTGCTGCCCGAATGGCGCAGCGCCCCGCCTAAGGGATGATTTACCAGATAATATAAGCAAACTCGCGAATTTGTGCCTTGCGCGCATTTTCCAGCAGCATAAGAGTGAAGTCATGCATAAGAACCCGTCACAAAAATACCGCCCTTTTCCGCAGATTGATCTGCCCAACCGGCAATGGCCATCGCGCACCATCGACAAGGCACCACGTTGGCTGTCCACCGATCTGCGCGACGGCAATCAGGCGCTGATCGACCCGATGGATGCCCAGAAGAAACAGCGATTCTTCGACCTGCTGGTCAAGATCGGCATCAAGGAAATCGAAGTCGGCTTTCCCTCCGCCGGTGCCACCGATTTTGACTTTATCAGCGGTCTCGTCAAATCCGGCAAGATACCCGATGATGTCATGGTGCAGGTACTGACCCAGTCCCGCCGCGATCTGATCGAAACCAGCTTCGCCAGTCTGGAAGGCGCGAAATCCGCGATTGTCCATCTCTACAATGCCGTTTCCCCGGCCTGGCGCGACGTCGTGTTCCGGCTCGACAAGCAGGGCGTGAAGGATATTGCCCGCGAAGGCGCGACCATCTTGCGCGAGCAGGCAGAAAAATATCCCGACACCGACTGGCATTTCGAATATTCGCCGGAAACATTCTCCACCGCAGAGCTGGATTTCAGTCTGGAAGTGGTCGAGGCAGTGATGGAAATCATCGAGCCGACCGCCGAAAAGCCGCTGATCCTCAACCTGCCAGCCACGATCGAAGCGGCGACACCGAATATCTATGCCGATCAGGTCGAATGGATGTGCAACAATATCAGCAAGCGCGAGCATATCGTGGTCAGCCTGCACACCCATAATGACCGGGGTTCGGGCATTGCCGCATCGGAATTGGGCATGATGGCCGGCGCGGACCGCGTCGAAGGCTGCCTGTTCGGCAATGGCGAGCGTACCGGCAATGTCGATCTGGTGACACTGGGGCTGAATCTCTACACCCAAGGCGTTGATCCGGAACTGGATTTCTCCAATATGGATGAAATCGTCAAGACCGTGGAATATTGCAACCAGTTGCCGGTTCCTGCGCGCCATCCCTATGCCGGCGAACTCGTCTTCACCGCTTTCTCCGGTTCGCATCAGGACGCGATCAAGAAAGGCTTTGCCGCACAGGAACAGCGCAATGACGAATTGTGGAACGTGCCCTATCTGCCGATCGATCCGCGTGATCTTGGCCGCGACTATGAAGCGGTCATCCGGGTCAACAGCCAGTCCGGCAAGGGCGGAATCGCCTGGATCCTGGAACAGGACCACGGGCTCAAACTGCCCAAGCGTCTGCAGGCCAATTTTAGCCGCACCGTGCAGGAACTCGCCGACGAGACGAGCCGCGAACTGTCGTCGGAGGATATCTGGGAGGCGTTCCAGAAACGCTATCATCTCGATGGCAGCGGAAGATACAGCCTGGTCGACTATGGTGAGCGGACAACCGGTGGCGAGCGCATTTTTGTCGGCAAGGTCAAGGGACCCGATGGAGAAATTTCGGTCAGCGGTCGTGGAAATGGCTTGATTTCCAGTGTGGTTGATGCCGTTTCTTCAGCTCTGGGCGTAAGCCTCGAGATTGTCGACTATAGCGAACATGCTTTGGGTTCCGGCAAGGATGCCCAGGCTGCCGCCTATATCCAGTGCAAAGCGGACGATGGCCGGGAATTTTATGGAGTCGGTATCAACAGCGATGTTGCCACCGCATCGGTCGAGGCATTGCTGAGCGCCGTCAACCGGATTTAAGCGGCCGATTAAAATAACAGTGGAATATGCCACCGCATCGGGTAATGCGGTGGCATAATTTTGCAAATCGGGGTTATCATGACTTTACCAGCCATTTTTGACAATCTTCGCCTGCCGCTTATCGGCTCTCCCTTGTTCATCGTGTCCGGTCCCGAATTGGTCATCGCCCAGTGCAAGGCCGGTATCGTCGGCAGCTTCCCTGCCCTCAACGCGCGTCCGCAGAGCATGCTCGACGAATGGCTGCACCAGATTACCGAAGAACTGGCGGCATGGAACCGGGATAATCCGGACAAGCCAGCAGCGCCGTTCGCGGTCAACCAGATCGTTCACAAGTCAAACGACCGGCTCGATCAGGACATGGCAACCTGCGCGAAATGGAAAGTGCCGATCGTGATCACCTCGCTGGGGGCGATCGAGGATCTCAACACGACGGTAAAAAGCTGGGGCGGGATTACCCTCCATGATATTATCAACAATCGCTTCGCCCATAAGGCGATCGAAAAAGGCGCAACCGGCCTTATCCCGGTTGCCGCTGGCGCGGGTGGCCATGCCGGCACCTTGTCCCCTTTCGCCTTGATGCAGGAAATCCGGGAATGGTTTGATGGCCCGGTCGCGCTGTCCGGTTCGATCGGCAACGGTGCATCGATCCTGGCCGCTCAGGCAATGGGTGCGGATCTCGGCTATGCGGGATCGGCCTTCATTGCGACCAAGGAAGCCAACGCGGACCAAGCCTATAAGGAAGGCATTGTCGAGGGCAAGGCCTCCGACATCGTCTATTCCGACCTGTTCACCGGCGTGAAGGGCAATTATTTGCGTCAGTCGATCGAAAATGCCGGTCTCGACCCCGACAATCTCCCGCAGGGTGACTATAAGACGATGAACTTCGGTTCCGGCGGCAATACCGAGAAAAAGGCCTGGAAAGACATCTGGGGCTGCGGTCAGGGCATTGGTCTGATCGAGTCGGTCATGTCGGTGCAGGATATGGTGGATCAGTTCACTCAGGAATATCGCGACGCCCGCGAAAGCCTGAAGGCGCGGTTCAACTACTGATATTCGGCTTGGCGGCTAGCGCATTCAGGGCTGACCGGCTCTAATCCTGATAGGATGGGGAGCCGTTCGCATCATATATCGGTCCGTCTCCGCCCAGCGCGATCCGGCCACCGACGAGCCCGACGAACAGTAGCAATATGATCAACCATATGATGAATATGCCGCTGGTGATGCGCCAGCTTCGCGGCGGCAATCCCTGAACCAGAAATGTGATGATTCCGGCCACATTGATGCAGACCAGATTGGTTGCCAGCAAAAACAGGGCCCTGAATCCCAATATTTCGTTGCCGCTCCCAAAGAACAACCCTGCGGCTGCAATCGGCGGTACCAGCGCCACCGCGATCATCACGCCGACCAGCGACAGCGAAGCGCCCTGACTGAACGCCAGCACGCCGGCAGCACCGCAGGCGAGAGCCAGTGCAATATCGGCAGGGTGGACGATCGTACGGTTTCTCAGCTCGGCCACCAGCGGATCAACCTCGATAAACAGGCCCAGCACAAAGGTGAAAAGCAAGGCGGCCAATATCCCGACAACAAGCATATTGATCGCCCGGCGGCCAAGCGCCTTGTCCCCCAATGTTGCCGCCATCGCCATTGCCATGGTGGGACCAAGCAACGGCGCGATGATCATCGCACCAATGACCACCGCGGTCTGACCGCTGCGCATCCCCAGGGCAGCGATCAAGGCAGAAAGCACCACCGTCAGCAGATAATTGGGACGCAGTTCCAGACTGGGTTCGATATCGTCATATAATTCGTTGGTACTGATCCGGTCACGGGTGAAAAAGGCTTCAATCCTGCTTGGTGGCTTGCGCGCGCCCGATGGGTTCGGCGCAATTTCTTCCAGTTCGGGGATTTCCGGCAGGACCGCTTCGACCTGCAATACAAGAACGGAAAATTCTTCAACTTTTTTGAAATTCCCGTCCAGTTCGGCAATCAGCGCTTCGATCGACCGGCTGGGCACGACACAGGAAAATTTTTCAAGGCCATCGGGCACCGGCTCCTGCCAGTAACGGCTGCAGTGATTGGCGATGATCACTTTCGTCCGTGACACTTCCCGATCCGGAACGATTATTTCAACCAGCCTTGCCGACATTCACGGTTCCTTCCGCTTGCGGGACGATTAAACGCCGGCAAGTTTCCACGATGGATCGGTCTGATGATAAGCCAGCGGATCCATAATAGCTACAAGCCGATGGCGTTCTACATTTCCCCGCGTTCGCGGCGTATCGCAAACCATTTTTCGACGTTGCGATTATGCTCTTCGAGGGTTTCGGCAAAGATATGCCCACCCTTGCCATCGGCAACAAAATAGAGCGCATCGGTCTTGGCCGGATTCAATACCGCTTCAATCGATGCTCGCCCCGGATTGGCGATCGGCCCTTTCGGCAAGCCCACCATCGAATAGGTATTATAATCGTTCACCGCGGCTATTTCGGATTGTCTAATCCGGCGACCCAAGGGTTTGCCCTTGGTGATCGGATAGATGATCGTCGGATCGGCCTGCAGCATCATGTTGCGCCGAACCCGGTTGCCATACACGCCGGCCACGGTTTTGCGCTCCCGCGCCAGAGCGGTTTCCTTTTCCACGATGGCTGCCAGAGTCACCGCTTCATCGGGCGTTTTGACAACCGCATGACTGGACCGCTTGGGCCACAGTTCCGCAATCGTATCCTTCATCGCCTTCTGCATCCGCGCCAAGACCGCCGCCCGCTTTTCTCCCCGTTCAAAACTGTAGCTGTCGGGGAGCACGGATCCCTCTGCCGGCACCGGAATCTCGCCGGTCAGCAGCTTTTCCGCCATCAGCTTCTCGTACACAATGATTGATGGCGTGCCTTCGGGTATGGTGATCAGGCGCTGAACCGATTTGCCGCCCTGCAGGATATCGAGAATCAGCGCGTTGCTTGCGCCCGCTGGAATTTCAAATTCCCCGGCCTTGATCGGCTCCGATCCACCCAGAATTTTCGCACGATTCAGAAACGCATCGGCGGATTTGATCGCACCTTCCGATTCCATCACCGCGGCAGCCATCGCCAGACTCGAACCCGACTTGATGATAATCGTGCGCTGACTTTCCAGCGGACCGCTGGCGGTCCAGCCATAGAGAAAATTCCCGGCCAGCAAGGCTGCAATGATCGCCGCCGCTACCAATATCAGGCAACCGAGACGGCGCATATACTAGACCGCTTTCATGATGATGCTGGCATTGGTTCCGCCAAAGCCGAAGCTGTTGCTGAGCACAGCATTCACCTTACGTTTTTTCGCAATATGCGGCACCAGATCAACGCCGTCGCAAGCCTCTTCCGGATCGTCGAGATTCAACGTCGGCGGCACAATTTGATCGCGCATCGCAAGAATGCAGAAAATCGCTTCCACGGCACCCGCACCACCGAGCAAATGCCCGATCGCCGATTTGGTCGAACTCATCGACATCGTGGCGATATCATCGCCGAACAGGCGGCGGACAGCAGCCAGTTCGAGCACATCCGCCATGGTCGACGTCCCATGGGCGTTGACATAGTCGATATCGGCGGTGGTCAAACCGGAACGTTTGAGCGCCATCGCCATGGAATTATAGGCGCCAATGCCTTCCGGATGCGGGGCGGTCACATGATGGGCATCACCGGAGAGGCCGTAGCCGACCAGTTCACAATAGATTTTGGCACCGCGTGCCTTTGCCCGTTCATATTCTTCCAGAACAACAACCCCTGCCCCTTCGCCCATGACGAAACCGTCGCGGTCCTTGTCATAGGGCCGCGAAGCGGCTGTTGGATCATCATTGCGTTTGGTCGAGAGCGCCTTTGCCTGCGCAAAACCGGCTATGCCGATCGGACAGATCGTCGCTTCAGCGCCGCCTGCCAACATGACGTCGGCATCATCCAGAGCAATCATCCGCGCCGCATCACCAATGCTGTGCGCACCGGTAGAACAGGCCGTTACAACCGCATGATTCGGCCCCATCAGGCCATATTTGATCGAGACCTGACCGGAAATGAGGTTGATCAGACGACCGTGGACAAAATGCGGGCTGACCCGGCTCGGACCACGTTCATACAGGACGATTGACTCTTTCTCGATTCCCGGCAAACCGCCAATCCCGGAGCCTATCGAACAACCGGTGCGGAGCTTGTCCTCATCCGACATGTCGAGCAGACCGGCATCCTCAAACGCCTGGCCGGCGGCATCAATGCCATAGATAATGAACGGATCAACCTGACGCTGAACCTTGTGATCAACGCGCAAATTCGGATCGAAACCATATTCATGGTCCGCTGGCTTGACCTCGCAGGCAATACGGCATTTCTGATCGGATGCATCGAAACGCGTAATTTTGCTCGCGCCCGACTTGGACGCCAATATATTGCTCCAGGTCGTTTCCACATCCCCGCCCAGCGGCGTGACCAAACCCAATCCGGTAACTACTACACGGCGCATATCATGCTTCTCCTTGCGGACTTCCTCTGCCCGAAATCAAAAAGCGGCCACCGGTTCAGGAAATCTTCCCTAGGCCGGTGAGCCGCTTTGCTGTCATTCAGCGATCATTGGCCCCGAGGCGTGCCCTTTTCCATGGCAACACCCCAAAATCAATTACCCCTTGTTTTTGTCGATGAAGTCGATGGCATCTTTGACGGTGCCGATTTTTTCTGCAGCGTCATCTGGAATCTCGACGCTGAATTCTTCTTCAAACGCCATCACCAGCTCAACAATGTCGAGGCTGTCAGCGCCCAGATCATCGATGAAAGCAGCTTCTTCAGTCACTTTGTCGGCTTCAACACCCAGATGCTCAACGACAATCTTTTTTACGCGGTCTGCAGTCTCACTCATGAGAGTTCCTTCTTCGTTTTATTAATTTCGTTTTTGTCCTACTTGCATGCCGCCCCGCTGGCAAGAGGGCAACAGCAGCTTTGTGCAACAAGAAAAACTATTGCCGCAATTCCCCGTGGCGAAAATCATCCTCTATGCCGCGAAGGCTGTCGCGCCACTCAAAATAGCCATAGACCCATTCGCGCGTTTTCCTGTCTTCCGGGTAGCCCGCGGCGGTCAGATCGGCATCCAGTTTTCCGGACAGGAAAATATCTTCCAATCCGTTTTCCAATTTGGGCTTTCCGGGGAGGCCGACCTTGTCGTCATAATATCGGTCAAGCCAGGATCGGTAATCACCCAGACTTTGTATGCTCGCGATCAAACCCTCGTCCAGCAGCCAACCGTCCATGATAGAAATGCGAAAGGCATTTCGGGTTTCTATGTCGGACCATCCGTGTTCAATCTGGCAAGCCTTTGAAAGATCCTGTTCGGCTCCAAAAGCCTCTGCCTCCCCGCCATCACGAGTCATTGCATAATAGGCCTGCGCCTGATCGGCAGAGATTTGACTGCTGATGCAGTCGAGATGTTCAATTGTCAGCAGTCCCTGCGTCGGCTTCGTAGGTTGCGAACTCGCGGCGATCGCCACGAGCAGGAGAGAGGATAACATATTTGTCCTGACGCTAGGAGATCATCGCCATGCCGCCATTCACGTGAATCGTCTGCCCGGTGACATAGGATGCTTCCTGACTGGCGAGATAGACCACGGCACTGGCAATATCGTCACCATTGCCCATTTTCCCTGCCGGAATCTTGCGATTGATTTCGTCTTTCTGGGCATCGGTCAGCGCATCGGTCATTGGCGATTCAATGAATCCCGGCGCGACGCAATTGACCGTGATATTACGCGATGCCAGTTCCTGCGCCAATACCTTGGACATGCCGACCAGACCGGCCTTGGACGCGACATAATTGGCTTGCCCGGGATTGCCGGTCGCGCCGACAACCGAGCTGATCGAGATGATCCGGCCTTGGCGTGCCTTCATCATCGGGCGGGCGGCAGCACGGATAAGGCGAAAGGCCGATTCCAGATTGACCCGGATCACGTCATTAAAATCATCATCCGACATGCGCATTACCAGGCCATCGCGGGTGATCCCGGCATTGTTGACCAATATGTCGAGCTTGCCGAGCTTCGCCACCGTATCCGGGACCAGCGCATCGACCTCTTCCGCTTTCGAAAGATCGCACGGCATGACGATATGACCTTCACCGGCCATTTCCGGGATCATCTCCATCAGCACATGCATCCGCGTCCCGGAAAGAGCAACCGTCGCGCCTTGCGCGGCCAGAGATTTGGCGATCGCCGATCCGATCCCGCCCGATGCTCCGGTTACCAGAGCCGTCTTGCCGCTTAAGTCAAACATTCTATGTTCCTTCAAAATACAGAGCCAAACAGATTGGTTTCTTCTGCTAGAGATTCTTCAGAAATGCCTCGATATCGTCCATTGATATAAGGCTGACGGTTTCCGCGTCGGGAGCAATGCGTCCGACCATGCCGGTCAGGACCTTGCCGCCAAATTCTACAAATTGCTCGACGCCCGCTTCTGCCATATTGCCGACCGATTCGCGCCAGCGCACGGTGCCGGTCACTTGCTGGACCAGCAGTTCACGGATTTCGTCGGCATCGGAAACCGGCGCTGCGGTAACATTGGCAAAAACCGGGACCGCCGGTTCGAACAGACTCGCTTCCGCGAGCGCTTCTTCCATTGCTTCGGCCGCAGGTCCCATAAGCGAACAGTGGAACGGGGCCGAAACGGGAAGCAATATGCCGCGCTTGATGCCATGTTCCTTTGCCGCCGCAATCGCCCGTTCGATTGCCCCGATATGTCCGGAAATGACAACCTGGGTAGGATCATTGTCATTGGCGACCGTGCAGATTTCACCCTGTGAGGATGCGTTTGCCAGTGCCTGCGCCTTTTTGATATCGGCACCGAGCAAGGCTGCCATACCACCCTCACCGACCGGCACGGCTTTCTGCATCGACAGGCCGCGCAATTTCAGCAGACCTGCTGTCGTCGTCAGGTCAAGAGATCCGGCAGCGCAAAGCGCGGTATATTCGCCAAGACTATGACCGGCGACATAGGAGCACAGGTCCCCCAGCGACGTGCCCCCGTCTTTTTCCATGACGCGCAGAGTCGCAATCGCATTGGCCATGATTGCCGGCTGTGCATTTTCAGTCAGGGTCAGCTCATCCAGCGGACCGTCACACATCAGTTTGAACAGGTTTTGCTCAAGAGCGTGATCGACTTCCTCAAAAACTTCGCGAGCGGTACTGCTCGCCTCGGCCAGCGCCTTGCCCATGCCGACCGCCTGGCTACCCTGTCCCGGAAAAATAAATGCACGCATTTCGACCCCCAAATCTCTAATCTCAGGGAGGAATTAGGCACGATTGCCTGCTCATGCAAGCACCACGCGCACTCGCGAAATTCATTTGCTTAATTTTAATTGCCCGATTAAACCTCGGGCATGACGGATGAGGGTTTTGAAGAAAAGCTGGCGGCCTATTGTACCAAGACCTACGGTACAGACGGAACGCTTGACGATATTCGCCGGCTTTCGGGCGGTGCCAGTATGGAAAGCTGGGCGTTTACCTATGGTGGCGAAGAATTTGTTCTGCGCCGCCTGCCGACGGGTCTTTCGGCCGATAACGACGGATTGCGCGGCGTGCCGCTCGGCGCTCAGGCGGACATTATCGAACTGGCCCGAGCGGCCGGAGTCACCGCTCCTCAGGTTCGCGGCAGGCTGAGTCCCGAAGATGGTCTGGGCGAAGGCTTCGTCATGATCAAGGCGGAGGGAGAAACCCTGCCTCAGAAAATTCTCGGCAATCCGGATTTTGCCGCAGCCGAAGCAAAATTGACCGAGCAATGTGCCCGGGAACTGGCCGCTATCCATAAGACACCATTGGATAGCCTGCCCGGTTCGCTGGAATATTTTTCACCCGCGAAACTGATCCGGGTGCAGAAAGACAAATATCACGAAATTGGCGGCCAAATTCCCATTTATGAAGCGGCCTTCCACTGGCTGAACCAAAATGCTCCGGATGCCAGTGACAAATATCTCGTCCATGGCGATTTTCGGATGGGCAATTTGATGATTGATCAAAATGGTCTGTCAGCGGTGCTCGACTGGGAACTGGCGCGGATTGGCGATCCGGTGCAGGATATCGCCTATCTGTGCACGCCAAGCTGGCGATTTGGCCATTATGAAAAAGTGGCTGGCGGCTTTGATAGCGCGGAATCCTTCCTTCTGGCCTATGCCAATGCAAGCGGCACGGATGTCGACCCCGACCGTTTTCGCTTCTGGTTGGTCTATTCGACCCTCTGGTGGGGTATCGCCTGTATGGTGATGGGACAGATTTGGCGCAGTCACGGCGACCGGTCGCTCGAACGCACGGTCATCGGCCGCCGCGTATCGGAGGTTGAAATTGACTTGGCCTTGCAGCTCGAGGAAATTTTGCCCGAAAATGTCCGTACAGCACTCGACTGGTCAGTGCCCGCAGCAGAAAACGCGTCCGGCGAAACCAGCTATGGCGAACTGCTAACGGCTCTGGGGGAATGGAACAGCAGTCAGGTCCAGCCCGGTTTGAAAGGGCATGACAAGTTTCAATCCCGTGTCGCGGGCAATGCGCTCGGAATTGCCCGGCGACAGGCCGAATGGGGACCCGGCTTCCGGGAGGCGGCCAAAGCCCGACTCGCTGCTATCGGTTATGATCATCGACAGCTTTGCAGCGGGCTTTCAAAAGGTGATATTGCGATATCCGATCCGGCGGTTTGGGACCATTTGCGGCTATCCGCGCTGGAACGGCTATCGATCGACCAACCAAAATATGCCGGCCTCAAGGTCGCACTCGACAAATGGAGAACCACATGACCGCTTTCGAAGTTCCGCAGGAAATTGAAAATTATCTGGATGTGCTGGATGCCTTTATCGAGGCCGAGATCAAGCCGCTTGAACAACGCGATGATAATATCCGTTTCTTCGATCACCGGCGCGAAGATGCGCGGACCGATTGGGACAATCAAGGACTGCCAACCGAGGAATGGGAAGAGCTGCTGGCCGAAATGCGACAAATCGCCGACGCCGCCGGCCACTATCGCTATGCTTTGCCAGAGGAATTTGGCGGCCAGAATGGCACCAATCTGGGCATGGCACGGATCCGAGAGCATCTCGCCCACAAGGGTCTGGGCCTCCACAATGACCTGCAGAACGAAAATTCAATCGTCGGCAATCTGGTGCTGCCTTTGATGCTGCGCGACTTTGGTACCGAGCAGCAAAAGCAGGAATATATTCCCCAGATGCTCGCCGGAAAAATGGGCTGGTGTTTCGGCCTGACCGAAGAACATCACGGCTCGGATGCCACCTGGATGGACACGACCGCAGTGCGGGAAACCCGTGACGGCGTCGACGGCTGGCTGATCAATGGCAACAAGATGTGGACAACCGGCCTGCACAAGGCTTCACATGTGATGACCTTTGCACGGCACAGCGGCAAGGATGGTGACGCCAAGGGCATCGGCTGTTTCATTGTTCCAGTCGATAGCGAAGGTTTCGAGATCGGCGAATATATGTGGACGTTCAACATGCCGACCGACCACCCGAAATGTTCGTACAAAGATGTCTGGATTCCTGCGGATGCCGTACTTGGTGATCTCGATATGGGCCTCGCCTGCGCCCAGCATTTTGTTCATGAAAACCGCATACGCCAAGCCGCTTCTTCACTCGGCGCAGCGCAATATTGCATCGATGAATCGGTGAAATATGCTGGAGAACGAAAGCCATTCGGCAAGCCTTTAGCGGTCAACCAGGGGATCCAGTTCCCGCTGGTGGAACTGCACACCGAAGCCGCCATGCTGCGCCAGCTGATCTACGCAACGGCGGCCAAGATGGACACGATGCCGAAGCCGGATGTCGCCAAATATCTTTCCGCGCAGGTCAGCATGTGCAATTATCGCGCAAACCGCCTGTGCTGTGACGCCGCCGACCGCGCCATGCAGGTTCACGGTGGCATGGGCTATTCCCGCCACAAGCCGTTCGAGCATATCTACCGGCATCACCGCCGCTACCGGATCACCGAAGGCGCGGAAGAAATCCAGATGCGCAAGATCGGCGGCGATATGTTCGGGTTCCTGAACAGGAAGAAATAGGGTTTGTCGCTGCCGTCGGTGTAACCGCAATCTTTGTGGAGACCGAAGCTGTCGATCGGCTTATGCCCAATTGTGGGCGTTCACTACTACTGCCGCTTTGCGCCAATCGGGTTCGTACCGGATCTCACCCGTGGCTCTTGAGACCCTTCAATCTTGCCTGCCCTTCATTGTCCCGGAAACAGACAGCTCTGGCAGCTTGATCAAGGTGCTTCGGCACCGCAGAGTCGCTTGGCAATCCAGACTTCCTGAAGGGATGCCATCGCTGATAGTTGATCCCGAATTTCAGCACGGCGTCTGTCCTCGACGACAAGTTGCTTGGTGCTGAAATCAACCTTGCCGTCCGATCGGGCATAAACGGCCCCCAACAGATCGGAGTACATCGCAGATTGGTCCGAATCTCGATAGCCGTTCGCACCAAAATACCATCCCGCCATCAGGAAACCGCGCCGTCTGGCCCGCTCAGGGTTGTGAAACGCAAGCCCTTGGTAGGATGGCAGTGGCGCCAAGCCAAATAATTCGCTCAACTCAGCGGAAATATCCACATGCGACGATGGCAGGGAGGAATCCACGGTCGAATAATCGGCACGTGGCGCATATAGCAACAGGGGGACATGAAATGAATACCAGTCAATCATGCCAACCTTCACGCGCGGATCCTCCACCGAAGTCCGCACACCATGGTCTCCCGTCAATAGAATAACCGTGTTATCTAGTTGATCGGTTGCGCGCAGAGTCTCGACAATCCCCTCGATCCAATCGAGCTGGATCCGGGCGAGCTTGGCGCCGCGGTCCTGAACCGTTGCACCGAGCGACGTCGACCAGGGCCCATGTCCGATCTGTGGAAGAATCGCCACGGCAAAGGGCTGCTTGGCGCGCGCCCAGCCAGCAATATCACTGGCAAGCCGGTCAACCGTGCGTTTGTCTGCGTCACCGGGACCGGGAAGCATGTCGCCATAGACCACGTTCTCGAAGCCGGTACTCTCGAAAACCACTTTGTCCGCCGGAACTTGACTTTTGTATGGAGCATAAATGCCGGTCTTGTAATCTGCCTCGCGCAGTTGAGCGATGGGTCCCGGCAATCTGCCGCCCGCTCGCGGCACGTCGATCAGGCAGGTGCCGTAAATCGCTCTTGGCGGATATGTTCCGGTCAGGATGGACAAGTTGCCTTCTGCTGATGCGGGAAAGGTCGTAAAGTGATTGTTCGCAACGAACAATTTGCCCTTCAATTCATCCAGTACCGGGTGATCAGGCAGTTCCGTGCGAGTATCGAGAAACTCGATCGAGGCCGTCTCCAGGACGAATATAAGCAGGTTGGAACCTTTCTGAACGCCGAAGTTCGGTCCCTGATATGGCGATTGGGAAATGCGGGCCAATTGCGCATATCGCTCGTTCAGTTCACTGGCGGGTGGTGGCGCACCAGAACCCGAGCCATCGTCTTTCAGTGCAGCCATTGCATTTAAAACAAAGCTGCCCGATATCGGTGCCGTTTTCATGCTCGAAGCATATCCAATCAATGCCAATATTGCGCAGAACGCCATCGAGGCGAAACCAGCTATGCCCCAGAGGCGGATAACCCAGCTTCTCTGCCAAAGAAGACGTCCTGCAATGAGGCCGCCAGCGGAAAAGGCGATAAGAGCGGTGAGTTTCACCATACCATCGACGGAGATATACTCGCCGACATATTCCGGGTTCGAGAGCCCGAAGGAGATTCCGTTTTCCAGGGCTTGCCAGCTCAGGAAGCTGCCGACTTGCCCCCAGGTCTGGAGGTTCGCATATAGTAGCACCTGAAGCAGCAGCACCAGAAGGAACGAAATCATCGCGGCGATAGAGAATCGCAATTTTACAAAGCACCATGCCGTCAACATCGGCAAAATCACGCCAAAAATGATCAGGTCTTGCCGATACAGAAACAAGATATCGCGAACAGACGGACTGCCGGTTATTCCCGAGGAAACCAAAAGCCCGTCGAAATATTTGCTCTGGATCCGGGAGTAGATCGACAGACAAACGAAAGCCAGAACAGGCCACCAGATCGTCGACATGGCCACGCCATACATCCACGTCCGCTTTCGTTGCTGCCCAATCTCCATTTGCATCCTGAAATGCCCCTCCAGCATTCTGGCCATCCCTGCCATTTAGTGAATAGAAATTATCCTCTAATGAACAGAAGTTGTCAGGCGCTTAATAGGATAAGAAAGATAGATGACCTTTGAAGGCAATAGGGCATGACAAATACGCGGGATCCGGTGACCGATTTCCACCCGAGCATTGCGATCCGGCAGGGTAAATATTTGAACGCGCTATCGAGATGCTGCGCCCTTGGTATCCACCCTTGCATTCCCCCTCCAATTCCGCCATAGGCGCCGCTTCCGCATGACTTGGCCCTGCCGAATCATCGGAAAACAAAGAAGGCCGGAGGGGCGTGTCTGCATGGTGCGGCGTCAGCGATCGGTAAAATGAAGGAATGATTGCATGCCAATGTATGAGCATGTCTTCCTCGCACGGCAGGATCTGAGCCAGTCTCAGGTTGATGCTCTTGCGCAGGAAGCCACCAAAATTGTTGAATCCAACGAAGGCAAGGTCGTACTGACCGAAACTTGGGGCCTGCGTACGCTCGCCTACAAGATCCAGAAAAACCGCAAGGCACATTATGTCATGCTGCGTCTCGATGCGCCTGGCAATGTTGTTCTGGAACTGGAACGCCAGACCCGGATCAACGAAGATATTATCCGTTTTCTGACCATCCGCGTCGACGAGCATGAAGAAGGCCCGTCCGTGATGATGCGCAAACCCGAACGCGATCGCAAACCGCGCCGCGATTTCGACAATAATTAAGCCAGAGAAGGAGTTAAAACATGGGACGTCCATTTTTCCGTCGCCGCAAAAGCTGCCCCTTTTCCGGCAAGAACGCACAACCAATCGACTATAAAGACGTGAAGACGCTGCAGGGATTCATTTCCGAACGCGGCAAGATCGTACCAAGTCGTATCACCGCAGTTTCCGCCAAGAAGCAACGCGAGCTCTCCAGAGCCATCAAACGCGCACGCCATCTCGGCCTCCTGCCTTATCTCGTGAAATAGGAGCGAAACAATGGATATTATTTTGCTTGAACGCGTAGAGAAACTGGGAAGCATTGGCGACATCGTCACCGTCAAAAACGGCTATGCTCGCAATTTTCTGCTGCCTAACAAGAAGGCCCTTCGCGCCAACGCGGCGAACAAGAAGATCTTCGAAGCCAATCGTCAGCAGATCGAAGCGGACAATGAAGCGAAGCGCAAGGAAGCCGAAGCGGCATCCGGCAGCATCGAAGGCAAGCAGATCGTCCTGATCCGCGCCTCGTCTGCCAGCGGCCAGCTTTATGGTTCGGTTTCAGTACGCGACATCGTTGAAGCCCTGGCCGCTGACGGCGCCCAGGTTGAAAAAAGCATGGTCATTCTGGAAAAACCGATCAAGACACTCGGTGTTTTCGATGTTCGCGTCCGCCTGCACCCGGAAGTCAACGTCACGATTCAGGCCAATGTGGCCCGTTCGGACGATGAAGCCGACATGCAGAAAGACGGCGTCGATGTAATTGCCCAGATGTTCGAAGAAGAACAAGCTGAATTGGCTGCCGCAGCACTTTCACCCGATAGCGAAGACGACGGTGAAGAAACCGACGGAACCGCTGTTGAAGCTGATGCGGAAGCTTCTGAAACAACAGAGCAGGACGATACCGAAACCAAGGAATAGTCCTATTCTGATTCTGATATTGAAAGCCCGGGTCGGGACCGTCGCAAGACGGTTCACCAGATCCGGGCTTTTTCTTTGGAGGCTGGATTGAGCAACGACTGGCAGTCCCTTTTTGCAAAAGATGCGACACTTTTTCCGCATCTCGCCGATCTGCTGAAGGATCAAGTCCTGCTGTCGACAATGAGCGAGGAACGCTTTCATCAGGCCAGTTTCCTCGATCAGCGCATATTTGCCCCCGATCTTCCGCGCCAAATCGTGGCATGGGCAGATATCGAATCCGTCTCCTTGCCAGAACTCTCCAAACCCCAGTATATTTTCCATATCGGCCACGTAGGCTCGACCCTGGTCTCGCGGTTACTGGGTGAACTGGACAGTATATTTGCGCTGCGCGAGCCGGCGATATTGCGGCAACTGGCCGATGTGCATGTGAACAAACCGGATGATGTCGGCTGGACATCCGACGAGCAAGCCAAACGGCTCGGGCAGGTCGAACAATGGCTTTCCCGCGTGTTTCATGCCAACCAGCGGGTCATGATCAAGGCAAGCAGTTTTGTAAGCCCGCTTGCCCGCCCCCTATTGGCCGACAACGGCACTGCACTTTTTCTGTTCGCTTCGCTCAGTCGTTACCTTCAGACCATATTGGCCGGAGATGCATCAAAGCAGGAAGCGGCCGCGCTGGCGGATCTCAGACTTTTCAGGCTGGCGCAGCATTGCGGCCAGACGCTGGATGAAAAAGAGAATCTATCACTTGCTCAAACCGCCGCGCTGGGCTGGTTATGCGAGATGGCAACGCTTTGTGATGCCAAGAACCAAAGCCCCGATGCCACTATCACTTGGATGGATTTTGACGAATTTTTGAAAGAACCAGCCGCACAATTGCAGCTTGCAGCCAGCCATTTTGGGCGCAATCTGTCACCAGATCATGCCCAAAGCCTGATTTCCGGTCCGATCATGTCGAGCTATTCAAAGGCGCCCGAATTTGATTATAGTGCGTCGCTGCGCGAGGAGCTGTTGTCAGAAGCCGCGCAAATACATGCTGACGATATAAAACAGACACTGCTATGGGTCGATCAATTGGCGCGGCGCTTTCCGATAATCGCCGCCGCGATCACAACAGCGGAAACGAGACGATAATGTTCAAGCAACTTAGCGTACTGGACCAATCTCAGGTCAACGAACTGAAAAAAATTGCCGATAGCGCGCAATTTGTCGACGGCAAGATCAGCAATCCGTACAGCAAGGTGAAGAATAATCTTCAACTGCACGATGTCGAAGGATACAAGAAATCATCGAAAATTTTGCTCGATGCGCTGATGGCCAATCGCGAATTCGTCGATTTTGCCTTTCCCGAGAAGGTCGCACCGCCGCTGATCACGCGCTACAAACCGGGCATGAATTATGGATTGCACGCGGATAGTGCGATCATTCCGCTTCCGGACGGACCGCTCCGGTCCGATATCAGCTGCACGATTTTTTTGAGCGACGTGAACGACTGCAAAGGCGGCGCGCTGCATGTCACACAGGGCGAAGCCGGCATGCGGTTCAAGGGGATACCGGGTTCAGCCATCGTCTATCCGTCATCCACATTGCACGAGGTCGAACCGGTTACCCAGGGCGAGCGCATGGTCGCCATCACCTTCATTCAGAGCAAGCTGCCTGACGTGACGCAGCGCAATCTGCTGTACGAACTGAACGAAGTGGCGGCGCTGGAAGGCCTCAATATGGCGCACGAAAATTATACCCGCTTGCAGGCCGTGCAATATAATCTGATGCGGCGATGGATGCGCTAGCAGCGCTTCCGCTCAATAGCCCATCAGGCTCATGACTTCCTCGCGGCTGCGGGCATCATCCAGAAAGCATCCGAGCAGACGGCTGGTCGTCATCTTGACACCGGGCGTCCGCACGCCACGCGCGGTCATGCAACTGTGGCTGGCCTCGATCACCACCGCAACGCCCTGCGGCTTGAGATATTCCCAGATACATTCCGCAACCTCGGCGGTCAGGCGTTCCTGCACCTGCAGCCGGCGCGCAAAGCCATGGAGAACCCGGGCGAGCTTGGAAATGCCGACAACCCGATCGGTCGGCATATAGGCAATGCTCGCCTTGCCGATGATCGGCGCCATATGATGTTCGCAATGCGAATGAAACGGAATGTCTTTGAGCAGCACCAGCTCGTCATAGCCGCCCACTTCCTGAAAGGTCCGCGCGAGGTGCATCGCCGGGTTTTCGGAATAACCTTCGCAATATTCCTTCCACGCCCGCGCCACACGCTTCGGCGTGTCGACCAGCCCTTCCCGTTCCGGATCATCGCCGGCCCAGCGCAGCAGGGTCCGTACGGCTTCCTGCACCTCGTCGGGTACCGGAATTTTCTGGGATTCGCGCTCTGCAAGCGCATCTTCGATAGAAAGGGAATAGTCGGCCAAGTCAGGTCCTTCGGTTCATCAGATTCAATGCCGACGAACTACGCCAGCACAGCGCCATGCGCAAGTGCACCATGGGCCATGGTCTGGCAAGAAAGGAAGGTGGTGCGCCCAGGAAGATTCGAACTCCCGACCCCTTGATTCGTAGTCAAGTACTCTATCCAGCTGAGCTATGGGCGCTAACCAGATGGTGCAGATAGGGGGTGAATAACCCGCTGGCAACCCATAAATTGCCCTTCTACCCAACATTCTGAACATTCTGACATCATCGAACTTCTGCGCCGGATGCAGAGCCCCTCGTCAGCCTGACTGGCTCCTGCCGTCAGCACGAGGCATCCGGCAAGAGCCGATCAGATCATTTCTGCGACAACGCCGCCTGCGCCGCTGCCAGACGCGCGATTGGGACGCGATATGGCGATGCGCTGACATAATCGAGACCGGTTTTTTCGCAGAAGGCAATCGAAGACGGATCGCCGCCATGTTCGCCGCAAATTCCCAGCTTGATGCCGGGCCGAGTCGCCCTGCCCCGCTGCGCCGCAATCTCGATCAGCTGGCCGACGCCTTCAATATCAAGACTGACAAACGGATCACGCGGAAAGATGCCCTTGTCGACATATTGGGTCAGGAACCGTCCGGCATCGTCGCGGGAAACACCCAAAGTGGTCTGGGTGAGGTCGTTCGTGCCAAAGCTGAAGAATTCGCCATGTTCGGCGATCTTGTCGGCCATCAGGGCCGCCCGCGGCAGTTCGATCATCGTACCGACGAGATATTCAATCTCGCGGCCTTTTTCAGCGAATACTTCCTTCGCCATTCGGTCGACCGCATCCTTCATCAGTTCCAGTTCGCGCGCGGTGGCGACAAGCGGGATCATGACTTCAGGAATCGGCGCTTCGCCGCTGGCTTCTGCCACTTCGCAGGCCGCTTCAAAAATTGCCCGTGCCTGCATTTCGTAGATTTCGGGATAAGTGACGCCAAGACGGCAGCCGCGATGGCCGAGCATCGGATTGAATTCGTGCAGTTCATTGGCCCGCTGCTTCAACACTTCGACACCGACATTGGCGGCTTTTGCGACTTCCTCAAATTCCGACTGCTGATGCGGCAGAAATTCGTGGAGCGGCGGATCGAGCAGGCGAATGGTCACCGGCAGGCCGACCATGACTTCGAATATCTGGCGGAAGTCATTGCGCTGTTCTGGCAGAAGTTTCGCCAGAGCCTCGCGTCTGCCGGCTTCGTCGGACGCCAGAATCATCTGACGCACCGCGGTAATCCGGTTGGCATCAAAGAACATGTGCTCGGTACGGCACAGGCCGATGCCTTCGGCACCGAAATCGCGCGCAACCTTGCAATCGAGCGGCGTTTCCGCATTGGTCCGCACGCCCAACCGCCGGACCTTGTCGGCCCAGACCATCAGCACGCCGAAATCGCCGACCAGTTCAGGCTGGATCGTCGCCACACGGCCCGCCATGACCTGGCCATTGCTGCCGTCGATGGTCAGCATATCGCCTTCCTTGAGCTCGCGATCGCCGACCTTCATGACTCGGGTTTCATTGTTGATCGAAATCGTGCCGGCCCCGGAAACACAAGGTCTTCCCATGCCTCTGGCAACCACGGCGGCGTGTGACGTCATGCCGCCACGGGCCGTCAATATGCCTTTGGCGGCATGCATGCCGTGAATATCCTCGGGCGAGGTTTCCACCCGCACCAGAATGACGTCATCGCCCATTTCGGTGCGGCGTTCGGCGGTATCGCTGTCAAAGACGATGAAGCCGCTGGCGGCGCCGGGCGAGGCCGGCAGACCGGTCGTCAGCACATCGCGCTCGGCTTCGGGATCAAGCGTCGGGTGAAGCAGCTGGTCGAGCGCCATCGGATCGACGCGCAACACCGCTTCTTCCTCGGAAATCAGGCCATCATGCGCCATGTCCACCGCGATTTTAAGCGCCGCCTTGGCGGTACGCTTGCCCGAGCGGGTCTGCAGCATCCACAATTTGCCGCGCTCGACGGTAAATTCGATATCCTGCATATCGCGATAATGGCGTTCGAGCAGGTCGAATACATCGGTCAACTCCTTATAGGTTTCCGGCATCGCCTCTTCCATCGACAAAGGCTTGGCATGGGCCAGTTCCCGCGCCGCTTTGCTGAGATATTGCGGTGTCCGGATACCGGCGACGACGTCCTCGCCCTGCGCGTTGATCAGCCATTCGCCATAATAGGCGCTTTCCCCGGTCGCCGGGTTGCGGGTGAAGGCGACGCCGGTGGCGCTGGTTTCGCCCATATTGCCGAAAACCATCGCCTGGACATTGACAGCCGTCCCCCATTCCGAGGGAATATTGTTGAGCCGACGGTAAACCTTGGCCCGATCGGCCTGCCAGCTGCCGAATACAGCGCTGACCGCGCCCCACAGCTGATCATTGACATCCTGTGGAAACGGCTTGCCCCATTGTTTCTCGACCAGCGCCTTATATTCGGCGACCAGAGCCTTCCAATGCTGAGATTCCATCTCAGTATCGGTAAAAAAGCCATTGTCTTCCTTAAGAATTTCGAGTGCCTCTTCGAAGGCACCATGATCCAGTTCGAGGACCACATCAGAATACATCTGGATGAACCGGCGATAGCTGTCCCAGGCGAAGCGTTCGTCGCCGGAGGCCTTCGCCAGGCCTTCGACCGTCGCGTCGTTGAGGCCGAGGTTGAGCACCGTGTCCATCATTCCCGGCATCGAGGCGCGGGCACCGGAGCGCACGGAAACCAGCAGCGGGTCGGCAGCATCACCGAATTTCTTGCCGGTGACGGCTTCGATATGGGCGACACCCTGCGCGACTTCGGCGTTCAGGCTGTCGGGATAGACACCACCATCGGCATAATATTTGGTGCACATTTCGGTGGAGATCGTAAAACCCGGAGGGACAGGCAATCCAATATTCGCCATTTCCGCAAGATTGGCACCTTTGCCACCAAGCAGGTTACGGGCCTCTGTGGAGTCACCGGGCGCGCCGTCTGCGTCCATTCCGCCACCGAAACGATATACATATTGGGTCATTCTTTTGCCTTATCACTATCAAACCCCCTCCTGTTCAAAGGAGGAGAAGCTGTGGTTTGTGCGGCAACCGGCGTCGTGCCGGCTTCCACATTTGTGGGTGGGGACTGGCTCCACCCGAACCCTTCCCCTAAAGGAGACGGGCCTATCGATCAATTCAGGTTGCCGCAAAATCCGCGGACAAACTTTACAGACTTTACACTGTTATGAATTGATTATCTTCTAGCCTTCAATCTTCGAGAAATCGGCCACCTGATGGACCGCGTCGCGGAAGCGGCCAAGCAGGGAAAGTCTGGCTTCACGCTTGCTCTGGTCTTCATCGTTCACGGTCACATCCTCGAAAAACTGGTCAATCGGTCCGCGCAAGGCCGCCAGCGCGGTCATCGCCTTTTCAAACTCTTCCGCCGCGATCGCAGCGGTCACGTCCGGCTGCGCCGCATCGAGCGCGTCGATAAGGGCCTTTTCTGCCTTTTCCGGCGTGTAGGAAAGGGATTTCGCTTCACCCTCCCCGTTCGTCTCGAGCGAAGTCGAGAGACCCTGCGTATCATCATCCGTGTCTCGACTACGCTCGACACGAACGGCACCGGCACCCTCCTTCTTCAATATATTCGAAGCGCGCTTGTAGCCGGCGAGCAGGTTCTCGCCATCCGTAGTTTCCACAAAGGCCTGCAAGGCCTTCACCCGCGCGAGCAAACGCACCAGATCGTCTTCCCCGCCAAGCGCAAAAACTGCGTCGATCAGGTCATGACGGACACCCGCTTCGCGTTGCTGGACTTTTAAGCGATCCGCAAAGAATGATTTCAAAAGATCGAGAGTTTCAGCTTCATTCACCTTCGTCTGAGGTGACCATGTTACTCCGCTGCCAGACGCATCAGGAAACTCAATGCGCTCTTCCGGGGAGAGTTCCTTGTGTCCCCATATCCATCTTCGGCCATCATCATCCTTTGGAGCCAGCAGATCTAGAGTTTTCAGTACGGCATCGGTGAGCGAGTAACGAAGTCCGTTCTCGGCGGTCAAGGATTGGATCGCTATCATTGCCCGCCGTAGCGCGAACGGGTCTTTTGAACCTGTAGGGGGCATTTCGGCTGCAAAAAACCCAACCAGCGTATCCAGCTTATCCGCCAGACTCACGCACACGGTAACCGGATCGGTCGGGACATCGTCGCCCTGTCCGACCGGCTTGTAATGATCTCTGATCGCGTGTGAGACTTCGACCGGAAGCC